>JAXISQ010000006.1:0-20457 GCA_034680505.1 Noviherbaspirillum sp. | reverse complement strand
CTCGCTTTGAAGATCTTTCGATTACACGTTTGCAAAGAGGAGAGCGCGGAATTTGGCAGCGACGCTTTTGGGAACATTTGATTCGCGATGAGGATGACTACAACGCACATATAGATTATGTACATATCAATCCATTAAAACACGGTTTGGTTAATCGTTTATGCGACTGGCCTTATTCGACATTTCATGCTTTGGTAGAGCGTGGTGTTTATCCCAAATATTGGGCAGGAGGTGAAGAGGAAGTGATCGAATATGTAGATTGATTTTATTAAAGTCGTAGCAATAATATTCATTGCATCTAATTTCAAGCTTCCCATGCGGCGCAATACATTGCGCCCTACAGATTTGCTAATCGCTGACTAAGCGTGCAGCTTGAACGCCACTACGTACTGCGCTTTCTAGTGTGGCTGGGTAGTCACTCTTTGTGTAATCACCAGCTAAAACAATATTCTCAATCTTGGTTTTATTCGGTAGACGATCTAGATTCGGTGCACAAGCAAATGTGGCGCGTTTTTCAGTGATGATGCTAGTCCATTCTGGTTCTGCATATGCCGGTTGTTGAAAGGCTGCTGCTAATTGATTAGCGACAGCTTTTGATAGTTCAGCATGATCAAGATTGCTTGCCTCATTCGCAGCGCTAATGACGACCGCAAATAATCCAGCCTGGTCGGGATTGAGATAGCCACGGTCAAATACAAATTGTCCCCATGCTTTTTTATCTGCATCATCTAGCAAAGCATAAAAGGCATTATCTAAGCGAGTTGATGTCGCATATAGTAAATAGCATGTCGTAATCGGCTCATACGCAAATTGATGTGTAGCGATTCCATCATCATGCTCACGCATTAAATCCTGTGTGATCCAAGGTGGCGTTGCGATCACGATGGCATCAAACTCAGATGCATAATCATCACCGATTATTTTTATACCTGAAGTGCGTCGCTCTATCTGTTTAATACGTGTACCAAATTCTATTTTCCCGCCTTGAGATTCGATATAAGCGATTGCAGCGTCAGGAAACAAGGCAGTTAAATCTCGTTTAGGTAATAGCATGTCAGAAGCAGAGCGGCGTGCTCCCAAGCTGTCACGTAATACACTGAGAAAGACATTTGCTGAAGCGCGTTCTGGCGGAGTGTTTAACGCAGCGATACACAAAGGGCGCCACATACATTGAATCAGTTTCTCTGTTTGATTAAACTGTCCTAAGAGTTGGGTAACGCTGCAATCATGATCGAGATGCCAGTCCATCCAGCGTGCTGCACTAGCAAACTGAGCCATCGCAAATTTGTCACTCCAACTTAATCCTTTGGCTGTGATTAGCGCGCTGAGTATATGTAAGGGCGCAGGGAATGTTGAAGCAATAAAGTTGATACCTTTGCTTGCTGTTGGATAGCGCATTTGCACAGGCAAACTCAACATGAGTTCAGCGGGTTGTAATCCAACTGCACGCATCAGTCGCAAGGTTTCGCTATAGGCGCCGAGCAAGATATGCTGGCCATTGTCGAGATGATGTCCATGCTGTGTAATGCGTCTTGCGCGTCCACCTGCAACGCGTGCTGCTTCAATTAACGTGACTTGATGCCCTTTGCTTGCACATTCCACCGCAGCTGCACAGCCCGCCCATCCAGCACCAATCACTGCAATCGAGCGAGCAGGCTTTTTATGAGCAGTCATTAATTACGCACCCAAGTCTTCCAAGCTAGCCAGAGTTTGCGTATGGGTGTTAATGAGAGTCGATGTTGAAGCACATGAAATCCATCATTTGCTATTTCATTCAATAAGCTGCGGTAAATGGCTGCCATGATTAAACCAGGACGTTGTGCGCGCTTATCTTCTGCAGGTAATAGTGCAAAGGCTGCATCATAATAAGTTTGTGCACGATCAACTTGAAAACGCATTAATGCTTCAAATCGTTCACTATGTTTTGCGTTGAGTAATTCCGAGGCAGGTACGTTATAGGTCTGGCATTCATTAATGGGTAAGTAAATGCGACCGCGACGTGCATCTTCGCCTACATCACGAATAATATTAGTTAGTTGAAAGGCGAGTCCTAGTTTTTCTGCATACGCTAATGTGCGAGGATTCGTGCAACCAAAGATACTGGCAGACATAATTCCTACAACACTAGCTACATGCCAGCAATAACGTTCTAGAGCAGCGAAGTCTAAATAACGAGTTTGATCCAGATCCATTTCCATGCCGTTAATCACAGCTTGTAAATGTTCGCCTTTAATATTAAAGCTAGCAATATGAGGCTGCAATGCTTGTGTGACGGGATGCGTAGGTGCGCCTTTCAGCATGTTGTTGACTTCATTGCGCCACCAGTTGAGTGTGGTGCGAGCGATTGAAGTGTCAGTACATTCATCGACAACATCATCGACTTCACGACAAAACGCATACAGCGCTGTTATGGCTAAGCGTCTTTGTGGTGGTAAAAATAAAAAACTATAATAAAAACTGGAGCCGCTTTTTGCAGCTTTTTGTTGGCAGTATTCTTGCGGTGACATGGTTTTTTTAAAATCTAAACTAAGGATAATTTTTTATTTCACATCCAACAGGCGCGCCATAGCATTAAGGCCCAATCTGTTTTCACTAATTGTGGTCGACGATGAAAAACGTCATAGTCCACTGATTCTATTTTTTCTAGTATACGTAAGCCACCTTGAACAATCAGTCTTAATTCCCACCCCATCCGTCCTGGGATTTTAAGCGGAAGAGCAGCACCACTGTTTAATAATGCACGGGCTCGTTCAACTTGGTGAAGCATTAAGGCTCGCCATTCTTCGCTGATAACGGCATTTGCAATATGTTCTTCTGTAATGTGAAAGCGCGCTAGATCGTCGAGTGGTAAATAAATACGTGTTTTTTGCCAGTCTATCGCAACGTCTTGAATAAAGTTGATGAGTTGTAGTGCGCTACAAATAGCGTCAGATTCTTTTATGTTTTCTGGTGTGTGCTGTTTAAATAAGCACAACATAATACGACCGACAGGATCAGCTGATCTTCTGCAATAGTCGCTTAAATCAACAAAGCTAGCATAGCGAGTCATGCTGACATCCTGTTTAAAGGCTGACAGTAAGTCTTTAAATGTTTGTAGGGGAAGTTGATAGGTGTTGATGACAGTTTGTAATTCCTGAAATAAAACTGTCAGAGGTTTTTGTTGTTGCTCAATCCTATCTAGTTCTTCTTCGTATATTGCTAATCCAGCTAATCTTTGCTCTGCGTTTGCATCGCCTTCATCTGCTATGTCGTCAGCCGAGCGAGCAAAGGCATAGATCACTCTTATCGGTGCTCTTAGATGCGCGGGTAATAGAGGCGACGCAACAGGGAAATTTTCGTAATGCGAATTTGGCATCAGAGTGAGCTGAATATTAGTAAAACGATAATCTTATACTTGCCCTTATTTGGCTATAATTAACTAACTTCAAAGTCAGTAAAATTATCGCCAACAATTTCACATCCCCCGCAACTATCTACAGTTGATTGAATAGGCAGGGCGAATAGTAAAGGAAAAATAGTGCTTCACATGATGAACAATTCGCGATCACAAGTCGCGACAAGCTTGATTACACGATTTTCAGTGTTTGCAATGGCTATGTTATTAGCAGCTTGCTCAGAAAAGCCCCCTGTTGTGGAGGATATTCGTCCCGTTCGTGCAATACAAATTGCGGCGGCGGGAGCTGAAACAGTTTTGGAGCTGGCCGGTGAAATTCAGCCGCGCTATGAATCACGTTTGGGTTTTCGTGTGAGTGGAAAGGTGATTGCACGACAAGTTGAGATAGGCAGTGTGGTTAAACGCGGTCAGGTGTTAATGCAGATAGACCCACGCGATTTACAACTATCTCAATCGCAAGCCAACGCATCTGTGAATGCTGCAGCGAGTAATTTATCGTTAGCTAAGGCTGAATATGAACGCTATCGCGAGCTAAGACAAAAAAACTTTGTGAGCCAAGCCGTATTAGATGCAAAAGAAGCATCCTACAAATCCGCACTTGCTAATCACGAACAGAGTAATGCTGCATTAAACATCGCAACGAATCAAAACAGTTATGCAAATTTAATCGCGGATGCAGATGGCGTCGTCACTGCCTTGCAAGCAGAAGCAGGTCAAGTCGTTGCAGCAGGAACGCCTGTAGTGCAATTAGCCAGAACAGGTGAGAAAGAAGCGCGCATCAGTATTCCTGAAGATCAGGTTGAGCTCGTTCGCCAAGTAAAAGAAATGAAGGTGCGTATTTGGGCGAATCAGTCTTTGGTGTTGCGTGGTCAATTGCGTGAACTTTCACCTGTTGCTGATCCAGCGACAAGAACTTATACCGCAAAAATTTCTATCCCCAATGCACCACCTGAGGTGCGATTGGGGATGACTGCTACCGTGAGTTTTATTACAAAAGCAGATAAAAATCTGATTCGTTTACCTTTGACTGCGCTTTTAAATGATAAAAATCAGACTTCCATCTGGGTTATAGAAAATGGCGTGGTTCGAACTGCTCCAGTCCAAGTCGCAGGTGTGATGGGTAACGAAGTTGTGATTGCTTCCGGTGTGAATGCAGGACAAATGATAGTAACTGCGGGTGTGAACACTTTACGTCCAGGGCAAAAAGTAAAAGTACTGGGTCAAGAGCTGGATGTAAAAGCACAGCAACCTGCACCGTCAACTGAGGCGGGCAAATGAAAGATCGCATCAATCTCTCGCGTTGGGCGTTAGAGCATATTCCTTTAGTGCGTTACCTGATGGTTGTGCTGCTATTGGGTGGCATTTTAGGGTACAGCAAACTCGGTCAGGATGAAGATCCTCCGTTTACGTTTCGTGCCATGGTGGTGCGAGCTTACTGGCCTGGCGCAAGTTCTTTGCAAATGGCTGAGCAAGTCACAGACAAATTAGAAAAAAAATTACAAGAAACACCTTTCATCGACACCATACGTAGTTATTCCAAGCCTGGTGAAACACTCATCATTCTGCAATTGCGTGAATCCACGCCACCTAGAGAAGTGACGCAAGCTTGGTATCAGGTGCGTAAAAAAATTGGTGATATACGCAACTCTTTACCTTCAGGCGTAATAGGTCCACTTTATAACGATGAATTCGGTGACACCTATGGATCGATTTTCGCAATTTCGGCAGATGGTTTTACTTATGCTGAAGTAAAAGACTATGCGGATTTCGTTCGTCAACAATTGTTGAATGTGAAGTCAGTTTCTAAAGTTGAGCTATATGGTGTGCAGGATGAAAAAGTATTTATAGAATTCTCTACGCGTAAATTTGCGCAATTGGGCCTTTCTATCGACAACATCATTGCGCAGATCAATGAACAAAATGCAGTTGAAGGTAGCGGAGTATTAGTTACCCCTAGCGATAATTTGCAAGTGCGCGTCACAGGTTCTATGCGTACTGCAAAAGATTTTGAAAACATGCCGTTGCGCGCCAATGGCAATAGTTTTAGGCTGGGTGATTTTGCTAAAGTGAGTCGCGCCTACATTGATCCACCGCGCGACAAGATGCGTTTTAATGGCAAGGAAGTCATAGGCCTAGGCGTCTCTATGGAGAAGGGTGGTGACATCATCGCCATGGGTAAAAGCTTAGATACAGCGGCTGCGTCCTTACGTACTAAATTACCCGTTGGTATAGAGTTATTGCGTGTGGCCGATCAACCAAAAGCCGTCACCACATCCATTAATGAATTTCTTAAGGTTTTAACTGAAGCGGTACTGATTGTTTTAGCAGTGAGTTTTCTCTCGCTAGGTGTGCACACTAAGCCATTCCGTATCGACACCCGTCCTGGGTTGGTTGTGGGCTTGACCATTCCACTTGTACTCGCTGCGACATTTTTGGGAATGTGGATATTGGGTATTGATTTACACAAGATCTCTCTCGGTGCTCTCATCATTGCACTTGGTTTGTTGGTGGACGATGCCATTATTGCGGTTGAGATGATGGTGAGAAAGATGGAAGAAGGCTTGTCGCGTTTTGATGCAGCGACTTTTGCCTACACATCAACTGCCATGCCTATGTTGACAGGCACACTGATTACTGCAGCTGGATTTTTACCGATTGGTTTTGCAAAATCTGCAGCAGGTGAATACACCTTCTCTATGTTTTCTGTGAATGCTCTGGCATTAATTGTGTCATGGGTGTTCGCAGTGATCTTCACGCCTTACATTGGTTATCTGCTGTTAAAAGTAAAGCCTGCAGTTGGCAACAGTGGTCACCATGAATTATTTGATACACCGTTTTATACACGTTTACGTGGTGTGGTGAATTGGTGTGTGGATTGGCGCAAAACAACGATAGCACTCACACTAGCTGGTTTTTTTCTCGGTGTGTTTGGTTTTAAATTTATTGAACAACAATTCTTTCCCGATTCCAGTCGACTCGAATTAATGGTGGAGTTGTGGTTGCCAGAGGGCTCTAGCTATCAAGCGAGTGAAGTGCAAGCGAAGAAATTTGAGCGCTTCATTATGCAGCAGCCTGGAGTTGAAAGCGTGACCAGCTATGTAGGAACAGGTAGCCCACGATTTTATTTGCCGCTTGATCAGATTTTCCCGCAAACGAATGTATCGCAGATTGTGGTTTTGCCTAAAGATGCTAAGTCGCGTGAAACTCTGCGTAAGAAAATTATAGAAATATTTAAAACAGATTTTCCTGAGGTGAGAGGGCGGGTGAAGTTATTACCAAATGGTCCACCTGTTCCTTATCCCGTTCAGTTTCGTGTGACTGGTACTGAGGTAGAGAAAGTACGTTTATTCGCCGATCAAGTTAAAGAGATCATGCGTGCGAATCCCAACACGCGCGGTGTGAACGACAACTGGAATGAATCGGTAAAAGTGGTACGCATCGATTTAGATCAAAACAAACTTCGTGCATTAGGTATTAGTTCACACACTGTGATGCGTGCAGCAAATACGATTTTAAGTGGCAGCACCATAGGTCAATTTCGTGACAATGAAAAATTGATTGATATCGTCTTACGTCAACCAGTTGAAGAACGCGCCACCATTACTGCGCTGAGTAACGCCAGTATTCCCACTGCATCAGGCAAAGCCGTCCCTATGTCACAACTAGGCACGCTGCAATTTGTGTGGGAGCCTGGTGTAGTGTGGCGTGAAGGCAGGGAATGGGCTATCACGGTGCAATCAGATGTGATTGATGGCATACAAGGGCCAACTGTTTCCAGTCAAATCGATCCACAACTGAAACCGTTGCGCGACAAACTACCGCCGGGTTATCAAATTAAGTTGGCAGGCGCAGCTGCGGATAGCGGTAAGGCGCAAGAATCGATTGCGGTGAATGTGCCCTTAGTTATTTTCATTGTTTTTACTTTGTTAATGCTGCAATTACATAGTTTTTCTCGTTCACTGTTAGTGTTTCTTACCGGTCCTTTGGGTGTGGCGGGTGCTGCACTAGCGCTGTTGATCTTGCAGCGACCATTTGGCTTTGTTGCGCAGTTGGGTGTGATTGCCTTGTTTGGCATGATTATTCGTAATTCCGTGATTTTGGTGGATCAAATTGAACAAGACATACAAGCAGGTGTGGCGGCTTGGGATGCGATTGTTGAATCTGCAGTACGACGTTTCCGACCCATCATTTTGACTGCTGCCACAGCTGTGTTAGCCATGATTCCTCTCTCACGTTCCGTGTTTTGGGGGCCGATGGCGGTGGCGATTATGGGTGGTTTGATTGTGGCGACAGCGTTGACACTATTGTTTTTACCTGCACTTTATGCAGCATGGTTTAGGGTTAAGCGCACTGGCTGAGACAAGCGTTTAGATTCAGTAGAGTAAAAATCGGGACGGGACTATGGAAAATCCAGTAAAATCTCGGGTTGAAGTCGAATAGCCAACACAAAGGCTACGTAGGGCGACCGTTTTGACTCCGGGTCGCCCTTTGCTTTTGTTTACACACCAAGGGCTTAACCAGCTCTTGTGCGCGAGGATGGCGAAATTGGTAGACGCACCAGGTTTAGGTCCTGACGCCAGAAATGGTGTGGGGGTTCGAGTCCCCCTCCTCGCACCAATCACTATTAACATTTTTGGACGATTTAAATGGCAACTGCAGTCGAAACCCTAGAAAAATTAGAGCGTCGCGTGACGCTGACGGTCGCTTTAGCTGATGTAAATGCTGAAGTGGAAAAACGCTTAAAAGTGCGTGCGCGTACCGCCAAAGCTCCTGGCTTTCGCCCTGGTAAAGTGCCTATGAAAATGGTGGCTGCGCAATATGGCTATATAGTTGAAAGCGAAGTTTTAAACGATAAAGTTGGCCGTGCTTTTGGTGAAGTCACTGCTGAGCATAAACTGCGCGTTGCCGGTTTTCCAAAAATCGAACCTAAAGCTGACGCTAAAGTCGATGGTTCTGTCGTCTTTCAAGCAACATTTGAGGTCTATCCCGAAGTTAAGCTCGGTGACTTTTCCTCTGTTGAAGTAGAAAAAAGCAAAGCCGATATTACTGACGCTGAAATAGATAAGACTATCGATATCTTACGTAAACAGCGTGTGCACTATCACACCAAAGGTGTGCATGACGCACATGGTGACGGCGGTCCAGATCAAACCGCACAGAACGGCGATCGCGTAACGATAGATTTCGTAGGCAAGATTGATGGCGTGGAATTCGCTGGCGGTAAAGCGGATGATTTCGTGTTTGTGCTGGGTGAAGGACGTATGCTTGCTGAATTTGAAGCAGCGACAATAGGTTTGAAACAAGCAGCAAGCAAAACTTTCTCTATGAAGTTCCCTGATGATTATCACGGTAAGGATGTCGCAGGTAAAACTGCTGAATTCACTATCACTGTGAAGAAAATTGAATGGGCACATGTGCCTGAGATCGATAGTGATTTCGCCAAGATGTTGGGCATTCCGGATGGCGATCTACAAAAAATGCGCGATGACGTTCGTGCAAATTTAGAGCGTGAAGTGAGTAGCCGTATCAAGTCACGTACCAAAAACAGTGTGATGGATGCATTGATTAAGGTTGCTGAATTAGATGTGCCTAAAGCTTTGTTGGAACAAGATACGGAGCGTTTGGCTGAAATGACACGTCAAGACATGCGTCAACGCGGCATGGATATTAAAGACATGCCTATGCCTATGGAAATCTTTGCGACTCAAGCTGACAGACGCGTACGCTTAGGTTTGATACTGGGTGAAATCGTTAAGGTGAATAATTTGCAGGCAACTGCAGAGCAAATCAAAGCGCATGTGGATGAATTTGCTCGTGCTTATGAAGATCCACAACAAGTCGTGAAATATTATTTTAGCGATCGCAATCGTTTGGCTGAAGTCGAAGCTTTGGTTTTAGAAGACAATGTCGTGGACTATGTTTTAGGTAAAGCCAAGGTTAAAGAAAAAACAGTATCATTTGACGAGTTAATGGGTAATAACGAAGTAGCTTGAAGCAATCGCATCTGATTAAGGAAAGCACATAATGGAAAATTACCGACAATCCGCTTTAGACACTGAGATGCTTGGTATGGTACCGATGGTGGTAGAGCAGAGCGGTCGTGGTGAGCGTGCCTATGATATTTATTCGCGTCTGTTAAAAGAGCGCGTGATATTTTTAGTAGGCCCTGTGAATGATCACACTGCAAATTTAGTGGTCGCGCAAATGTTGTTTCTGGAAAGTGAAAATCCAGATAAAGATATTTCGCTCTACATAAATTCACCTGGTGGCTCGGTGTCAGCTGGTTTAGCGATTTTCGACACCATGCAATTCATTAAGCCGGATGTCTCTACATTGTGTACCGGTCTTGCTGCTTCTATGGGTGCTTTCTTATTAGCTGCGGGTGCTAAAGAAAAACGCTTTTCATTGCCAAATTCCCGCATCATGATCCATCAGCCTTTAGGTGGTGCACAGGGTCAGGCAGCAGATATCGAAATTCAAGCGCGTGAAATTTTATATTTGCGTGAACGTTTGAATCAGATCTTGGCCGATAAAACGGGGCGCTCAATTGAGCAAATCGCCCGTGATACGGATCGTGATAATTTCATGTCGGCAGAGCAGGCAGCGGAATACGGCATGATCGATAAGGTTCTTACACATCGTGCTTAATAAAAATCCGGCTTAGGCCGGATTTTTTACTGTTTTATGGTTGGCCATCGATTACTCAGAACCATAAATTGCTCTTAGGGGTGACGAATTCTAGAATCGAGGGTAAGATCAAGTCATTTAGAGCTTCAATTCATCCCAAATGTCAGAGAAAAAATCATCTAGCGGCGAAAAATTACTTTATTGCTCATTCTGCGGCAAGAGCCAGCATGAAGTGAAGAAGTTAATTGCCGGTCCTTCCGTATTCATTTGCGATGAATGTATCGATTTATGCAATGACATCATTCGTGATGAAGCATCTGCAGTCGATTCTGTCTCCAGTCCTAAATCTGAACTGCCTACGCCGCAAGAAATCTTCGATTTGCTTGGTCAATATGTGATTGGTCAGGAAACTGCCAAGCGTATTTTGTCAGTCGCTGTTTATAACCATTACAAGCGTCTGCGCCACCTGGGCAAAAAAGACGAAGTTGAACTTGCTAAGAGCAATATCTTATTAGTCGGCCCTACCGGTTCAGGTAAAACATTGTTGGCACAAACCTTAGCGCGTATGTTGAACGTGCCTTTCGTGATTGCTGACGCTACTACACTGACTGAAGCTGGTTATGTTGGTGAAGATGTAGAAAATATTATTCAAAAGCTTTTACAAAATTGTAACTATGAAGTTGAAAAAGCGCAGAAGGGTATTGTTTATATTGATGAAATTGACAAAATTTCAAGAAAGTCGGACAACCCTTCGATCACCCGTGATGTGTCCGGTGAAGGTGTGCAACAGGCCTTGCTCAAACTGATAGAAGGTACGATGGCTTCTGTGCCTCCACAAGGTGGTCGTAAGCATCCGAATCAAGACTTCGTGCAGATTGACACGACAAACATCATGTTTATCTGTGGTGGTGCGTTTGATGGTTTATCTAAGATTATTTCTAACCGTTCTGAAAAGAGTGGCATAGGTTTTTCTGCCACCGTGAAAAGTCAGAGTGAGCGTAGTGCCACTGAATTGATTCTCGATGTTGAGCCTGAAGATTTGATTAAGTTTGGTCTGATTCCTGAATTGGTGGGTCGTTTACCTGTTGTAGCTACTTTGGCAGAGCTTTCCGAAGAAGCCTTGATACAGATTCTGCTCGAACCTAAAAACGCGCTGATTAAGCAGTATTCCAAGTTATTAGATATGGAAGGTGCGGAATTAGAGGTGAGACCTGCTGCATTACATGCGATTGCGAAAAAGGCAATAGCGAGAAAAACGGGCGCACGTGGTCTCAGATCGATTATTGAGCATGCTTTGCTTGAAGTGATGTTTGAATTACCAAATCAACAAAATGTTGCCAAAGTTGTTATCGATGAAAATACGATTACGAATGGCGCTAAACCGTTATTGATTTATCACGAACCTCAAAAAGTATCTGGTTCTAAGTAATTCCGATAATTTGCTTTGAAATGAATAGAATTTCACTTGAATTGATTTTTTCGGCCTAAAAATCATATAAACATGGATTTTTTAGGGTTTATCAGCTGATTTTTGAACAAAGACAGTACAATTGCATCAAAATAAGTACCAAGCTTCAATCGTAAAGCTACCCGGGGGGAACTTCGATGGTAGCTTTTTTTTATTTTTGGACTTCAGGTGTGGGGATTTCATCCGAACTATATGTTTGTGAACGCAAGACTTGTAATAACCCATATCGCACCAACATCAAAGACGTGGTAATTTAATGCTAATGTTGATGCGGATTAGTGGAAAAAATTTATAAGTGCCTGATTTTAATAAGTTTCATGTTTTATGGTTGTTGACTTTGCAGTCGGGTTAATAGAAATCAGCGCTAAATTAACAGTTTAATAATAAAGGGTCGCCATGACGACGAATTTCCAAGTTTCCGAGCCTACCCAGTTGCCACTTCTTCCATTAAGAGATGTCGTGGTGTTTCCGCACATGGTTATACCGCTGTTTGTTGGTCGTCCTAAGTCCATTAAGGCACTTGAGGCGGCAATGGAGCAGGGTAAGAGCATCATGCTTGCAGCGCAAAAAGCAGCTGCTAAAGATGAGCCATCACCAGAAGATATTTATGAAATAGGTTGTATCGCTAATATATTGCAGATGCTGAAGCTGCCAGACGGTACCGTTAAGGTATTAGTCGAAGGTGCACAGCGTGCACGTATTCATCAAATCACTGAAATCGATACGCATTTTGTTGCTGACCTCAGCCCAGTTGAGTCTGAGTCAGGTGATGAATCAGAAGTTGAAGCTATGCGTCGTGCGATCGTTCAGCAATTTGATCAATACGTAAAACTCAACAAAAAAATTCCACCAGAAATTTTGACTTCACTTGCAGGTATCGATGACGCAGGTCGCCTAGCCGATACGATTGCAGCGCACTTGCCACTCAAGTTAGAGCAAAAACAAGTTATTCTTGAAATCTTCAATGTTGCAAAACGTCATGAGCATTTGCTAGGCCAACTCGAATCTGAACTCGATATTCTTCAAGTTGAGAAACGTATTCGTGGTCGCGTAAAACGTCAGATGGAAAAATCGCAGCGCGAGTACTACCTCAATGAACAAGTCAAAGCGATTCAAAAAGAATTAGGTGAAGGCGAAGAGGGCGCAGATCTAGAAGATCTCGATAAGAAAATTATCGCGGCAAAAATGCCGAAAGAAGCGCGTGAAAAAGCACAGAACGAACTGAAAAAATTAAAATTAATGTCACCTATGTCGGCTGAAGCGACTGTGGTGCGTAATTACATCGATGTATTAATCGGTTTGCCTTGGAAGAAAAAATCCAAAGTGAACAATGATTTAAAACATGCTGAGAAAGTTTTAGAAGACGATCACTATGGTTTAGATAAAATCAAAGAACGTATTCTTGAATATCTTGCTGTTCAACAACGTGTTGAAAAAGTTAAAGCACCAATCTTGTGTTTCGTTGGCCCTCCAGGTGTAGGTAAAACATCGCTTGGTCAATCCATCGCACGTGCAACCAATCGTAAATTCGTACGTATGGCTTTAGGTGGCGTACGTGATGAAGCTGAGATTCGTGGTCACCGTCGTACTTATATTGGTTCTATGCCAGGCAAAATTTTGCAAAGCCTGACAAAGACTGGTGTGCGTAATCCTTTATTCTTGTTAGATGAAATCGACAAGTTAGGACAAGATTTCCGTGGTGATCCTGCATCTGCTTTGTTGGAAGTTTTAGATCCAGAACAAAACCATACATTTGGCGATCATTATGTAGAAGTGGATTTTGATTTGTCGGATGTGATGTTTGTTGCAACCGCAAACTCCTACAATATTCCTGCTGCATTGTTAGATCGTATGGAAGTGATTCGTCTCTCTGGTTATACAGAAGATGAGAAAACCAATATCGCGCAGCGTTACTTGCTTCCTAAGCAAATCAAAAACAATGGTTTGAAAAATAGCGAGATCAGTGTTGCAGAATCAGCGATACGCGACATCATTCGTTATTACACTCGTGAAGCAGGCGTACGTTCACTAGAGCGTGAAATTTCTAAGGTCTGCCGTAAAGTAGTCAAGATGCTGCTGTTGAAAAAGCAGGAGCAAAAGGTTGCTATCACTGCGAAAAATCTTGGTAAATTTTTGGGTGTTCGTCGATTTGATTTCGGTATGGCTGAAAAAGAAAATCAAGTCGGTCAAGTTATCGGACTCGCTTGGACTGAAGTCGGTGGTGATTTGCTCACCATTGAATCGATGACCATGCCTGGTAAAGGTAATGTGATTCGAACTGGTACCTTAGGCGATGTGATGAAAGAATCCATCGAAGCAGCGCGTACTGTAGTACGTAGTCGTGCTCAGTCTTTAGGTATTAAGAGCGATGTGTTTGAGAAGAGCGATATACACATACACGTTCCTGAGGGTGCAACACCAAAAGATGGTCCTTCGGCTGGCATAGGCATGACTACAGCATTGGTATCCGTGTTTACAGGCATTCCAGTACGTGCTGATGTGGCGATGACAGGTGAGATTACTTTGCGTGGTGAAGTGCTTCCTATCGGTGGTCTGAAAGAGAAACTGCTTGCAGCACATCGTGGTGGAATTAAAACCGTACTCATCCCTGAACAAAACGTAAAAGATCTCGCAGACATTCCAGACAATGTAAAAAATCGTCTTGAAATTGTGCCTGTTCGTTGGATTGATAAAGTCTTGGAAATTGCACTTGAAAGAAAACCAGTGCCTTTATCTGATGAAGAAGCAGCGCCAGCACCTGCAGTAGCAGTTGCTGAAGGTGTTAAAGATTCTTCAGTTGTCAAGCACTGAATCGATGTAACTTAAAAAAAAGCGCTCTTAGGAGCGCTTTTTTTATGCAAAATTTTTATTCAATGACAATAAATTGCTTTGAGTTCGATTGAAGTGCATTTTGTCCTGCAAATTTCTTGACACTATGAAGCACGACTAGTTTAATACCCCCTGCAGAAGATTCTGCTTCATGACGTCCGATAATCTATTCATAAAAAATAATTTATCGGTACGAATCTAATACCATTTCCCAAGGGGATGTCAGTGAATAAAACGGAATTGATCGATGAGATCGCGAAAGCAGCAGATATTTCAAAAGCATCTGCTACTCGTGCACTCGATGCAGTAATTGAAGCTGTGACCACAACTTTAAAACATGAAGGTACCGTCACGTTGGCCGGTTTTGGCACCTTTGCAGTAGGCAGCCGCGCAGCTCGCGTAGGTAGAAATCCACGTACTGGAGAGGAGATTCAAATCGCCGCTTCCAAGACACCTAAATTTAAGCCTGGCAAAGCATTGAAAGATGCAGTAAACTAGCGGTCTTTATGACGTGGTGACAAACGTCGTAGTTGGCTGACTAAGTAGAAATCGTAGGGTTTCATAGGGTGCTTAGCTCAGTTGGTAGAGCGGCGCCCTTACAAGGCGTAGGTCGGGAGTTCGAGCCTCTCAGCACCCACCAACTGGTCAGTCTTGCAAGTGAAATACAAGGAGTGGTAGTTCAGCTGGTTAGAATACCGGCCTGTCACGCCGGGGGTCGCGGGTTCGAGTCCCGTCCACTCCGCCAAAAACCGAAAAGGCGAACTTAGTTCGCCTTTTTTCATATCTGGCGTGTTTTATTAACATGCTAAAAATAAGGCAACGGTTAATCCGTAAGCCAGAGACTATTTCGAGTGGCAGATCATGTTTGAATTTATTCGTACCCATCAGCGCCTCATGCAGTTTTTACTGCTATTGATTATTTTCCCCTCATTTGCATTTTTTGGTCTTGAAAGCTACACCCGCATGTCGGATAAAGAACCGACCGTTGCTAAGGTAGCTGGACAGTCGATCACGCAGCGCGAATGGGATGCTGCACAAGCACGTCAATTAGAACGTTTCCGACAAATGTTTGGGGAACAGTTCAATGTCGCTGTATTTGATACGCCAGAAGCACGTCAAGGCGTGTTGGAGAATTTAGTTGCGCAAAAAGCTTTAGCTGCTTATGTGGCTGACAATCATCTCACGGTATCCGATGAGACTTTGCGTAAAACGATTTCCCAAATTGATGGCTTAGTCGGCCCTGACGGTAAATTTGATATGAAGCGTTATCAAGATTTACTCGCCGCTCAGGGATTAAACACAGATAAATTTGAAGCGAGTTTGCGCCGCGATATGGCGATTCAGCAAACTAATGCGGCTGTACAGGGCAGCGCTTTTTCACCTAAAACAGTGTCTACTCATATTGCACGTTTAAATCAGCAAGTGCGCGATGTACAAGAGTTAGCTTTCACGGTTACAAACTTTAAGTCTCAAGTTAAATTGTCTGATGCCAAAGTACAGGATTTTTATACCAAGAATGCAGAACAATTTCAGCTTCCTGAAGTTATTAAAGCAGAGTTCGTCGTATTAGCTCCTGATGTAGTGGAATCAAAAATCACAGTCAGTGAAGCAGACATTAAAACGTATTACGAACAAAATATTTCACGTTACAAAGCAGATGAGCAACGCAGAGCGAGTCATATACTGATTTCGGCGAATAAAGATATGCCTGCTGCACAAAAAAATGCGGCAAAAGAAAAAGCTGAAAAGCTACTGGCGCAACTCAAGAAAAATCCAAATGACTTCGCTAAATTAGCGAAAGAAAATTCACAAGATCCTGGTTCAGCAGAGCGTGGTGGTGATTTGGATTTCTTTGGTAAAGGCATGATGGTTAAGCCTTTTGAAGAAGCTGCCTACGCATTAAAAGAAGGTGAGATTAGTAATCTCGTGCAATCTGATTTTGGTTATCACATCATTCGTCTGACAGCTATCAAACCTGCAGCAACCCGTAAACTGGAAGAAGTTAAAGCTAATTTGATTGATGAAATCAAACAACAGCAAGTGGGCAAGAAGTTTGCTGAGATGTCAGAAATCTTTACCAACATGGTTTATGAACAGCCAGATAGCTTAAAGCCAGTAGCAGAAAAATTAGGCTTGAAAATCGAAACGATTTCTGGACTGACAAAAAAGCCAAATCCAGCTATGTCTAAAGTCTCTTCTTATAACCAGCCTAAATTTTTAAATGCGCTGTTTGCAGAAGACGTAGTACAAAACAAACACAACACAGAAGCGATTGAAGTAGCGCCGCGTGTTTTAATTGCAGGTCGTGTATTGGAATATAAGCCTGTGACTAAAATTCCTTTAGCAGACGTGCGAGCTACTATTGAGGATAAAGTTAGTGCTGTTGAAGCAGAGCAGCTCACTCAAAGCGCAGGTATTGCTAAGCTTGCAGAGCTAAAGAAAGGCGCCTCGGCTGAATTTGGAAATGCAATGACTGTGTCGCGTAATAAGCCTGCGAACTTACCTCCTGCAGCTTTAGAAGCGGTCATGCGTGCTTCTACAGCTACATTACCTGCCTTTGTGGGCGTGACCATACCAGGACGTGGCTACAGCATCTTCCGTATCAATAAAATCGATGAGGTTGTTGCAGATGAAGCTGCTATGAAAGCAGAGCAACAACAGATTGATGAATTCTTGGCTACCCAAGAAACAGCGGCTTATCTAGCGATTATCAAAAAACGCGCTAAAGCTGAAATCATCAAGCCGGCCGATCTGCCTAAAGTCTCAACCGCACCAACAGCAACGCCAGCTAAGCCTTAATCTTACTGACTGAGGATGAGGGATTAATCTTTCATCCTCAGCTCTTCTCTCTTAGTATCTTCCTATCTCACGCTATGTGTTAACTCAGCAAAGCGTATGCAGCTTGAAGAAACGCATTTGTACTAATGTTTTCTAGTGCTAAGGATTGCGCGCTCGATAACTGTAAAAAATTGCGTTGAATCGAGCGTAAATAGGCAGGATCGTAATGCTCAGTAAGCAGTTCTTGTACTAAATTAGTTAGATCACCTGATTCTGCCATCGCGTGCCACCGTTTTATTTTTTCACGTCCATGCAAAGTGAGCAGATGGTCTAATTGCACTGAAAGTAGATGAGGTTGTTGAACGAAATGCGCATAATCTTCCATTAAAAGCTGCACGCGTGATTCTGCAGAGAGCTCAAGCGCTATGCAGGATGATGCCCGCATCTTTTCCATTAAGAGCTCAGGCACACGACAATTACCGATTTTTTTACTTTCTGATTCAACATAGACAGGTCGATCCGCCACATAGTGTCGTAAGGTTTGCCAAATACGTGACTCAAACATTTTTTGAGTAGGTTGCGATTCAGTCGGTAGATGACCGAGCACGGAGCCTCTGTGTGCTGCGAGTTTTTCTAGATCTAATACTTGCGCGCCTTGTGCAGCCAGCGTTTGCAGTAAGCGACTTTTGCCACTGCCAGTGGGTCCGCAAATAACTTGGAATGACAAAGCTTGTGCTTGTTGATCGATTTGTTGGGTGATGAATCGTCTATATTCTTTATAGCCGCCATCGAGTTGATGTACTGGACATCCGATTTTTGCAAATATATGCGCCATTGCGCCACTACGATTACCACCGCGCCAACAATAAATAAGTGGTTTCCAGTCACGTGGTTGATCACGAAATTTTTGTTGTAAATGTAGAGCGATATTCTCTGCAACCAGTGCAGCCCCGATTTTTTTTGCTTCGAAGGCACTCGTTTGTTTATACAGTGTGCCTACTTCTATGCGCTGTGCATCATTTAAAACTGGACAATTGATTGCGCCCGGAATGTGATCCAACGCATATTCAGATTCGGAACGTACATCAATAATACTATCGTACTGTTCGAGTTGAACTAGACACGCATCAGCAGTAAATAGAGCGGGATACTTCATACGGTGTCCGAGTGTTATTTAAGTAGAGAGAGCAAGCTAGGCCAGATATTTGCTAACAAAATAGACTGAGCGAGTTCGTTAGGATGGATATGATCTGCTTGAAAAAATTTGTCAGTGTCTTCTAGTCCGGCTAAAAAAAACCGCACTAGTTTTACATTTTTTTCACGACCTAATTCAGTAAATGTTTGCGCGAACTGCTTACTATAAGCTACACCGTAATTGGGTGGGATTTGCATACCAAGTAATAAAACCTGCGCTTTAGAAGCACTAGCCTGTTTAATCATGTCACGCAAATTAGCTTCAGTATTTTTTAATGCGAGTCCACGTAGTCCATCATTACCACCCAGTTCAATAATTACAATGGATGGTTTATGTTGCTGAAGTAGGGCAGTTAAACGTGTTTTACCACCCGCAGTGGTTTCACCACTAATACTCGCGTTGATGACCTTGGCATCAATTTTCGTAGTTTCAAGTTGGTTTTGCAGCAAACTCACCCAGCCTTTGCCGCGTGCTAAACCATACTCTGCAGATAAGCTATCTCCAAGCACAAGCACAGTTTTTGATGCAGAATACGCAGGCAATGCGAATAATGCGAGTAGCCATACTAGTGAACTCAGCATGCAATAAGCTAGCCATGATTTATGTTTTAATTTCTTTACTTGCATACTCAACTTTCCACCGAATTTTCCTATGATTGAAGTCACCGCACTCAATAAGACCGTCACTGACACCAGTGGCCAACTGCATATTCTCACTGACATCAATTTTACCGTGCAGTCAGGCTCAACGCTGGCAATTGTGGGTGCCTCTGGCTCGGGTAAATCGACCTTGCTGGGTTTGCTCGCCGGTCTAGATCATCCCACTTCAGGTTCAGTTCGCCTTAACGGAACAGATATTTATGCGATCGATGAAGATGCACGTGCCGCGTTAAGAATGCAGCAACTAGGTTTTGTATTTCAGTCCTTTCAATTACTCGCGCATTTAACAGCATTAGAAAACGTGATGCTGCCTTTAGAGTTACGTGCTGATCCAGATGCAGAAAAAAAAGCAATCGCTATGCTCACGCGCGTCGGTTTACAAGAGCGACTAAAGCATTATCCGAAATTTCTCTCTGGTGGTGAACAACAGCGCGTAGCACTGGCAAGAGCATTTGTTACTCATCCACCGCTTTTACTAGCGGATGAACCTACAGGTAGTCTGGATGCGGCCACAGGCGAGGCAGTGATCAATATGATGTTTGAACTCAACCGTGAATATGGATCAACCTTGGTGTTGGTTACACATGATCCTGCGATTGCAGCAAAGTGTGCGCGTACGATTACGATAGCAGCAGGTCACTTAGTACAAGCTTAGTAGAAGCATAAATAAGCTAACAATCGACATCAAATGATTAAATGATTTAATTCTTTGCGTATTGCAGGAATTAACTCACTTGCTGTCATGCCTATGAGGTGTTCGCCATTTGTAAACATGGTTGCGGCGAGAGTATCAGCAGCTTTACCATGCAGCCATGTACTCGCTAGAGCAGCTTCCCATGCACTAGCCTGTGTTTGAGCAAGCAGCGCGCCACAACAACCCGCTAATACATCACCAGTGCCTGCAGTAGCCAGTGCAGGATTGCCTGTAGTGTTAATCACAACTTTGCCATTGGGATGAGCAATAACACTACCCGAACCTTTAAGTATGACAACGCAGTTCCATTGTGCTGATAAAGTTTGTGCAGCAGCGATACGATCTGCTTGAACAAGCTCTACAGATTGATTTAATAAACGTGCTGCTTCTAAAGGATGTGGTGTCAGTATGCAGGGAGTTGTTCGTGTTTTAAGTTTTTCTTGTAGTCCTGCTTCAACTGCAATTAAATTTAGTGCATCAGCATCAAGTACCAAGGCAGTTTTTGAGCTAAGTGCTTTTGATAATACGTCATGCGCTGCTCGAGTTAAACCTAGTCCAGGACCGATAACTAGTGAATTTCCTGTTAAATCACAGGTATCGGCTGCACGACACATGATTTCTGGATGTGCACTGTCATAGGCAGGAACATCATCTAAAAACACTGCATAGGTTCGTCCCGCTCCTGCATGTAATGCCATACGACTGGCTAAAACAACTGCACCTGCCATGCCGCGTGCGCCACCTATGATTTTTACATCACCATAACTTCCTTTATGCGTAGCATGATTTCTTTTTTTTATGGCTGTACTAAAT
>JAXISQ010000005.1:0-21330 GCA_034680505.1 Noviherbaspirillum sp. | reverse complement strand
TCAGTTAGCAAGTGGCTATGAAGGTAGTGTGAATTTCGACATGCAATCGATTACTAATTTGCAGCAACATGACAAAGTTATTGTGCGTCGATCAGAGCACACTATTACTTTCCTACATCCACAGGGCTGGAGTTACTACGACACCCTGCGCGAAAAGCTGCATTGGAACGAATACCCATCTGTGCTTGGTCAGTTAAAATAGCAAATTAGCCTGTATTTCACATGGCGCATGCTGTGTCCGAGTGATTTGGACTAGCAACTTGCTCAAACCCATCCAAAAGAATATCCGTCCTCATGCTAAGAACCTTAGTCATTCGAGATTTTGTCATTGTTGATGCCATAGAACTGGAGTTGTCATCCGGTTTTTCCGTATTTACGGGCGAAACCGGCGCAGGCAAATCTATTTTGATTGATGCGTTGACTTTGGCCTTAGGTGGTCGTGCCGATGGCAGCGTGGTTCGAGAAGGGGCGCTCAAAGCGGATATTTGTGCTGAATTTGATTTGACAGCAGGATCAAGTGTTCATGCATGGTTAGAAGAACATGCATTCAATACCGAAGATAACATGGTCATGTTACGTCGCGTGGTTGATGCAGGTGGTCGCTCAAAAGCCTTTATCAATGGTGGCACAGCGACGATTACGCAATTACGTGATTTAGGTGAATTATTAGTCGACATACATGGACAACATGCGCATCAGTCTTTACTAAAAGCGGATGCACAACGACTCTTACTAGATACGCAAGCAGGCTTGTTAGAACAAGTGAATGCAGTTGCACTTGCATTTAAAAATTGGCGTGCGGTGAAACGGCGTCGTGAAGAGTTTGAGCAAAACGCTAAAAGCGTATTGTTAGAGCGCGAACGATTGGAGTGGCAAGTGGGTGAGTTAGAAAAACTTGCACCTAAATCAGGTGAATGGACTCTCATCAGTAATGAGCACAGTCGTTTGTCCCATGCTGCAAGTTTGATAGAAGGTGCGCAACATGCTTTAGATTTATTGTCCGAGAGTGAATCTTCTCCTATGCTGTCGCAAGTTGTAGCGATAGAACAAAAGCTAGGTAAGTTGTTGGACATCGATGAAAACTTAAAGCCAGTATTAGAAGCGCTAGAGCCTGCGCGCATACAACTACAAGAAACTGTGTATGCATTAAATGATTATGTGGGCAAATTAGAATTAGATCCGCAGCGTTTGCGTGAAGTGGATGCGCGTTTAGAAGCGCTGCATTCTGCCTCAAGAAAATTTCATGTCACGCCTGAGGAATTGCCCGATGAGTACATCAAACTCTCTGAGCATTTACAGCAATTAGCGGATGCAACCGATATGGATGCGTTGCGCGAGCAAGAACAAAAGCTGAATCAAGAATACTTGGCGCTGGCGAAAAAACTTTCTACTGCGCGTGCTAAAGCCGCAGCTGCTTTAGGAAAAGCAGTCACCGCTGCGATGCAGGATTTATCTATGGCAGGTGGTTCATTTGCGATTGCACTTAATGCTGCAGAACCTGCAGCGCATGGTGTGGAGCAAATTGAATTTTTAGTGGCGGGTCATGCAGGCACTACACCACGCTCGTTAGCAAAAGTTGCGTCCGGTGGTGAGTTAGCGCGGATTGCATTAGCTATATCTGTGATTGCATCAAGTTCAACTGCCACACCTACTTTGATTTTTGATGAAGTCGATAGTGGTATAGGTGGTGGTGTCGCAGAAGTGGTGGGACGCTTACTCAAGCGCTTGGGGCATGATAGACAAGTTTTATGCGTTACCCATTTACCGCAAGTAGCTAGTCAAGCGGCACAGCATTTTCAAGTCAGTAAAGCGACACAAGAAAATGGCAAAACAATTTCACGCATTGCACCTTTAGATGCACATGCTCGCGTAGAAGAAATTGCACGTATGTTGGGTGGTTTGGAAATCACAGCAACAACGAGACAACATGCGCGTGAATTACTTTCTTTATGACAGATTTAATTATGCAAAAGTATCACCGAAAAGGGCACACTATTCATGAGCTTTAATCAGGAACCGCCCTATAAGCACGGGTCATTAACTAAGACAGCAGTGTTATTCGTTAATTTGGGAACACCAGAGGCAGCAACGCCATCTGCAGTACGCGTTTATCTCAAAGAATTTCTATCTGATCCGCGCGTAGTAGAAATTCCGCGTTTGATTTGGTGGTTAATTTTGAATGGCATTATTTTGCCATTTCGTTCAAAACAATCAGCGCATAAATATGCAACGATTTGGACGCCAGAAGGATCGCCGCTAAAAATACACACTGAAAAGCAAAGTAAATTATTGCAATCTACTTTGATTGCAAGAGGCTTAGATGTACGAGTAGAAATGGCGATGCGTTATGGTCATCCTTCCGTGCCATCAGTATTGGATAAATTAAAAGCAGATGGGTTTGATCGTATTTTGATATTGCCCGCTTATCCGCAATATTCAGCGACAACAACAGCATCCATTTTTGATGCGGTTTTTTCGCATTATGCAAACGTGCGTAATGTGCCCGAGCTGCGATTGATTAAGCATTATCACGATCAAGATGCGTATATCACTGCTTTGGCGCAGACTCTACGTTCGCATTGGGAGCAGCATGGTCGCGCAGATAAACTGGTGATGAGTTTCCATGGTGTGCCTAAGCGTACTTTGATGATGGGCGATCCTTATCATTGTGAATGCTATAAAACAGCACGCTTAATCGCTGAAAAATGTGATTTATCGAAAGAAGATTATCTCGTTACATTTCAGTCGCGCTTCGGTAAAGCGGAATGGTTGCAACCTTATACCGCACCCACTTTAGAAAAACTCGCTGCTGAAGGAGTGAAGCGGCTTGATGTGATGTGCCCTGGTTTTACCAGTGATTGTTTGGAAACGTTGGAAGAAATCGCAATGGAAGCAAAAGCAGATTTTCTTGCAGCCGGTGGTACGGAATATCGCTACATTTCTTGTCTGAATGAATCTACTCCTTGGATAGATGCGATGGCTGATTTGGTTGTTAGTCATACGCAAGGATGGCCAGTTGTTTTATCTTCTGCCCAACAACAAGCTAGGTTGGCTGATGCAGAAACAGGTCGTCGTCAGGCGCTTGCCCTAGGCGCAGAGCAGTAACTTCCCTTTCTCGGAATCAGATTTTCGGTCGGTGCTAATAGCACCGGCCTGAATTTCCACAGAATTTCAGCGTAACGGCCTTGAAATTGTTGTGTTTATCCCCATATTTCCTATTGAAGATTTAAGTCATTGATATTGTTGGAGATTTTATGACGCAAGGCGAACCAGGCCAAAACGACGCAGAACCTATTCCAGCTTCGGATGCACCTGCTGGCAACCCAGAGGGACCACCCGCTGAGGCGCAAGAGCTGCCTACTTTGGAGCAAAGATGTGCTGATGCAGAAGCTAAAGCCGCAGAAATGCAAGATGCATTTTTACGAGCCAAAGCCGATGGTGAAAACACCAGGCGGCGTGCGCAAGAAGACATTGCGCGAGCGCATAAATTTGCTATTGAAAGCTTTGCAGAAGCCATGGTTCCTGTCAAAGATAGTTTAGAGATGGCTCTGAAAGTGGAAACACCTTCCATTGAATCACTCAAAGAAGGTGTGGAAATGACGCTCAAACAATTGTCATCAGCGTTTGAAAAAAATCGATTGATAGAAATTAGTCCAGAGCAAGGTGAGAAGTTGGATCCTATGAAGCATCAGGCAATTTCTATGGTGCCATCTGAACAAGAGGCAAACACCGTGGTCACGGTTCTGCAAAAGGGTTACATGATTGCCGATCGTTTATTGCGTCCAGCCTTAGTCATCGTGGCGCAATAAAGAATAAAGCATATTTATATTTTTAGAGAAGTGGGCTGTCTATTGAATTCAGCTCGACTTACCTCACATTAGTATTAATCGAATTAATTACAGTGATTTTGAAGGGAACTATCATGGGAAAAATCATAGGCATAGATTTGGGAACAACCAATTCTTGCGTCTCCATCATGGAAGGTGGTCAACCTAAGGTTATCGAAAATTCCGAAGGTGCGCGTACTACGCCATCTATCATCGCCTATCAAGAAGATGGTGAAATTCTTGTTGGTGCGCCAGCTAAACGTCAGGCCGTAACGAATCCTAGAAATACACTGTTTGCAGTCAAACGACTGATCGGTCGTAAATTCGAAGAAAAAGAAGTACAGAAAGATATTTCTTTGATGCCTTACGAGATCATCAAAGCAGATAACAATGATGCATGGATTGCCGTGCGTGATAAAAAACTCGCGCCACCGCAAATCTCGGCTGAAGTTCTGCGCAAGATGAAAAAAACCGCAGAAGATTATTTAGGTGAAGAAGTCACCGAAGCAGTGATTACTGTTCCTGCTTATTTTAATGATGCGCAGCGTCAGGCAACGAAAGATGCAGGTCGCATTGCTGGTCTCGATGTTAAACGTATCATCAATGAACCGACTGCAGCAGCACTAGCATTCGGTTTAGATAAAACTGGCAAAGGCGATCGTAAGATTGCTGTTTACGATTTGGGTGGTGGTACCTTCGACGTTTCCATTATCGAGATTGCAGACGTTGATGGTGAAATGCAATTTGAAGTGTTGTCGACTAACGGCGATACCTTCTTGGGTGGTGAAGACTTCGATCAACGCATGATCGATTACATCATTGATGAATTCAAAAAAATCAATGGCCTAGATCTAGCAAAAGATCCGATTGCATTGCAGCGTATTAAAGCTTCAGCAGAGCGCGCAAAGATAGAATTATCTTCATCGCAGCAAACGGAAATCAATGAGCCTTACATTGCCATGGCAAATGGCGCACCGGTGCATTTGAATTTAAAAATTACGCGTTCAAAATTAGAATCCTTAGTTGAAGAACTGATTTCTAAAACCATAGAGCCATGCCGTATCGCGATTACGGATGCTGGCGTCAAAGTTTCAGACATAGACGACATCATTCTGGTTGGTGGCATGACACGTATGCCTAAGGTACAGGAAAAAGTTAAAGAGTTCTTTGGTAAAGATCCACGTAAAGACGTTAATCCTGACGAGGCAGTTGCAGTGGGTGCAGCTATTCAGGGTTCGGTACTTTCAGGTGAACGTAAAGATTTATTATTGTTGGACGTAACACCACTCTCTCTTGGTATTGAAACCTTGGGTGGTGTAATGACCAAGATGATTAAGAAAAACACGACCATCCCGACTAAATTTAGTCAGGTGTTTTCTACTGCAGATGATAATCAACCAGCGGTAACCATTAAAGTGTTCCAAGGTGAACGTGAAATGGCAGTAGGAAATAAAGGACTGGGTGAATTTAATTTAGAAGGCATACCACCTTCTTCTAGAGGTACACCGCAAATTGAAGTGACTTTCGATATTGATGCGAATGGTATTTTGCATGTGGGCGCAAAAGACAAAGCAACAGGTAAAGAAAACAAAATCACCATTAAAGCCAACTCCGGTCTGACCGAAGAAGAGATTCAAAAGATGGTGCGTGATGCAGAAGCGAATGCTGAAGAAGATAAGCGTTTGAAAGAAGTGGCTGAAGCGCATAATCAAGGTGATGCCTTGGTACACTCTACTCGTAAAGCGTTAACTGAACATGGTGATAAGCTTGAAGCGGGTGAGAAAACAGCCATCGAAGCTGCAATTAAAGAGTTGGAAGAAGCATTGAAGAGCAGCGATAAAGCGGCTATTGATGCAAAATCTGCTGCCTTAACAACTGCTGCGCAGAAGTTAGGTGAAAAAATGTATGCAGACATGCAGGCACAACAAGCTGCGGGTGATGCGGCAGCTGCTGGAGCAGGTGCACAAGCCAGTGGTGGTGGATCAAGTAAACCGGCTGATGACGATGTGGTTGATGCCGATTTCAAGGAAGTTAAAGACAAATAATTTTTTCGTCGCTCAATAAGCATTGAGATGACATCACCGGGCTAACGTGGCGAAAAGGCCAACGGCCCGGTTTTTTGCATGTGTGGTTAGGACAATAAAAGATGGCAAAACGTGACTTTTACGAAGTGCTGGGCTTAGCGAAGAATGCTTCTGATGAAGAGATCAAGAAAGCCTACCGCAAGCTTGCAATGAAATATCATCCGGATCGTAATCCGGATAGCAAAGGTGCGGAAGATAAATTCAAAGAGGTGAAAGAAGCCTATGAGATGCTATCTGATCCACAAAAGCGTGATGCCTATGATCGATTCGGACATGCAGGTGTAGATCCGAATATGGGTGGAGGTGGTGGCGGATTCGGCGGTGGCGGTGCTGGATTTGGTGATGCCTTTGGCGATATTTTTGGTGACATCTTTGGTGGTGGACGTGCGCGTAGTGGTCCGCAAGTTTATCGAGGTGCTGATCTGCGCTACAACCTCGACATCACACTAGAGCAAGCCGCGAATGGTTTTGATACCACCATACGTGTGCCTTCTTGGAATGAATGTGAAACTTGTCATGGATCAGGTGCAAAAGCAGGAACAGCACCAACCACATGTACAACATGCGCGGGCCATGGCCAAGTCAGAATGCAGCAAGGATTTTTTAGCATTCAACAAACTTGTCCTAAATGTCATGGCACGGGTAAGGTGATCTTAGATCCTTGTAGCCCTTGCGGAGGTGCTGGGCGCATCAAGAAAAATAAAACCTTAGAAGTCAAAATCCCCGCGGGTATTGATGACGGTATGCGCATACGGTCAACCGGCAACGGCGAGCCTGGTATGAATGGCGGTCCTACTGGTGACTTGTATGTAGAAATCCATATCAAGCAGCACGCTGTGTTTCAACGTGATGGTGATGACTTACATTGCGAAATGCCTATCTCGTTTGCTAAAGCTGCATTGGGTGGTGACATAGAAGTGCCTACGCTTTCAGGAAAAGTTTCGTTTGGCGTGCCAGAAGGTACGCAAAGTGGGAAAACATTTAGATTGCGAGGCAAGGGTATTAAAGGTGTGCGCTCTGGATTTGCGGGTGATTTATTTTGTCATGTCGTCGTTGAGACGCCAATTAAACTGACAGATAAACAAAAAGAGCTCATGCAAGAATTTGATAAGCTAACTTTGGCTGGTGGAGCTAAGCATAGTCCACAGAGCAAAACTTGGATGGATAAAGTCAAAGAGTTTTTTGAGTAATGTAGCGTCAAGTTTAATCATCCTAAAAATGCCGACTTCATAGTCGGCATTTTTTTGGCCAATCAATTGAGGTAGTGAATTGTAAGCATAAGAACTTGTTATTTTTGCGTACTGATGCGAATGAGTGCAAGACCGCGCTATATAAATCGCTAGCAAAACAGTAGATGACTAGAATTGATAAACACTAGCTTCTAATTTTGAGCGATATGTAGTGCCATATGAAGTGCCGAGTCATACAAAAATTTCTTATGCAGTCATGATGAGCGAAAATAAAATAAATTATTTAAATACACTATCAAAAAAAATTAAACTGACTAACAGATCAAGTGAGTTAGAACAATCTATCGTTCGCATTCTTATAGCAACAGCATTAATTATTTATCTGGTTTATCAAACTCAGATAGGTAATGATTCACAATTAAATCTCTCAACGCGATTTCAATGGATTGCAACGATATTTATCGTAGCGTCAATCACAATAAGTTTCTGCATTATCCAATCGCCTGACAACTCAACATTTCGTCATGTGGTTGCGATTTTATTAGATATGGGTGCGCTAACTTATATTTTGATTGAAGCACAAGGTCATGCATCACCATTCTATGCTATCTATCTCTGGTTAATTATTGGCTATGGATTTAGATTTGGAAAAAAATATTTATTCATTGCCCTTAGTCTGGCTTTGATAGGTTTTGGGTATGTTATTTTTAGTATTCCATTTTGGAGAAACAATTTATATCTATCATTAGGTCTATGGGTAGGTATGCTCATGAATTCTCTCTACTTAAATACATTGCTAGGTCGTTTATATAAAGCCCTAGATCAAGCGGAAATAGCCAACCGAGCTAAGCGTCATTTCATCTCTTCAATCAGCCATGAATTACGTACGCCACTGAATGCCATTATAGGTATGGTTGATTTGATGGCATCATCGCCTCTAAATAAAGATCAAAAAGAAATGCTAGATTGTATGAGTACAACATCACAAGTTATGTTATCTCAAATTGAAGATGTTCTCGATTTTGCAAAAATAGAAGCTGGAAAAATGACAGTAGAGAAAAGCAAGTTCGATTTATATCAACTTGTTTTTTCAATAATTGATATTTTTCGATATCAAATAAATCCAAATAAAGTAGTAATCAATCCTGTGATTGCATGTGATATCCCGCAATATTTAATTGGCGATGTACGACATATACGTCAAATCATGGTCAATCTCATTGGTAATGCTGTTAAGTTTACAGAGCAAGGACGTATCACAATTCGAATTAAGAAAATCGAATCAAACAATAATAATATCGGTTTGCGATTTTTCATTATTGATACCGGCATTGGTATTGCATATCACGCTCAGCCTAGTATTTTTGATAGTTTTAAACAGGCAGATGAATCAACTGCACGTAGATATGGTGGGACAGGCTTGGGTACGGCAATATGCCAACAATTGGTGAAACTCATGCAGGGAAAAATAGGATTCTCAAGTGAGCCTGGTAAAGGTAGTGAATTTTGGTTTGATTTACCATTGGAAATATCACATCAAAGGCAGGAAGAAAAGCATCTTGTAGGGCATAAAGAAAAAATAAATTTACTCATTATGAGTGATCATGAAAGTAAATTAAAAAATATATCGATTTATTTTTCAAAATATGCATCTGAAATTATTTATTCAAAATTTTCTACGGTATCAGCAGAAGCCATAGCCAAACAAATTATAGATAATCGGAAAATAAATTTATTAATAATAGATTTTCCTATGACTATGGCGGGTCATTGTGATTTTCAACATAAAGAATTAGTTAAAAAAATAATTCATTTAATTGAGCGGTCGGAAATAAAAACCTCGATTACTACAGGATTAATGATTCCTCATGGGCTATCCAGTAAATTGGCAGATGAATTAATTATCACTTTGGGTTTGACCGGAGTTTTGCATGCACCTATACAAGAAACCCATTTAGAAAATTATAAGCAATTGCATTGGGCGGCAAATGCTATTAATGAAATTAAAAATGTGAACAAAGTAAGCCAAGAAAATAACGGCCATACTCAAGATGACAGGATCATCCAGAAACGGAGAGGTGCTAGAGCACATATATTGATTGCAGAAGATAATCCAGTTAATAGAAAAGTCCTACAAAAAATCCTAGATCGTGCTGGATATCATTATTCGATTGCAAAAGATGGAGATGAGGCCTTAGATTTAATTGATAAAACTAAATTTGATGCCATAGTCTTAGATATGAATATGCCTGGCATGAGTGGTATAGAAATAGCGAGGATTTATAACATCATTAGTGGCAAAGATGAGCGAGCGCCCATGATTATGTTTTCAGCCAATGTTACACCTGATGCAAAGGAAAGTAGTTTAAAAGCTGGGGTAGATGAGTTTTTGCCTAAGCCAGTAAAAATAGATATTTTTCTTGAGGTGTTAAATAGGTTGCTTGCTAAAAAGAAGCTGGATAATCACCGCTATTCAAATACTAAAATTGAAGCTAAAGAATTTGTTGAAAAAAATAATGAAATAATAGAATTGAAGACTTTGCTGGATTTAGAAGAAGTAAGTTCTGATCCAGAGTTTCTTGATGAATTAATACAAGAATTCATAACGGAGAATAAAAAAACAATTTCAAAATTTGAAGATGCTGTGCAAGTAGAAAATATTGAGGAGATAAAAGATATTTTGCATTATTTAAAAGGAGCCGCAGTCAGTGTGGGTGCTATGGAGTTGCTACAGTATTGTAAGAAAATAGAAAAACTAAATTCACAAGAGTTTTATCAGTCAAAAGAAAATATATTATTGTGTTTACATAAATTTTCAAAAAATCTTTGTGATGTCCTTGAAAATTATCGCTACCAACGCAGAAGAAATAATATGGCTATAGTTCCAAGTGAGTCATTAGTTTCGGCAATGGTCCACACTACAGGAAATAATAATACCAATATAAATTCACAATAACTATTAGACATATAAGATCTATGAATCCGAATTAATGATTTAACGCAGATTCATAGATAAGTAAAATCTTTATGCCGCAATCAATTCTGCTTGATGAGTATTGTCAGTTTGCATTTCCTTTTTTGTTTCATTTTGTCGGATTTGAGATTTCACTATACGACTCATAATTTGTATGTCTTTATCGCTCATTTTGAGTGCGGCATTTACCCATATTTCAGTAATGTCCATCATTTCCTTGTATGACACAGGATTAAAATGTCTGCGGCATTCATACATAGCTCGTAAGCCATTAACTTTCCTGCTTTGCTGTTTAATGTAATCCATTACAGCTTTTTCGCCTTCCCCATCCTCCGCCAAAATATCAACCACACCCATGGCGAGAAGTTCGGGAGCGGCATAGATATTCCCGCTAGATATCATTTCCTCGGCCATTCTTGATCCCACACGTCTGGCTAGAAAACTATAGGCTCCCATGCCAGGAAATAGATTAAAAATAATCTCAGGTAAACCCATGCGCGCACTGCGTTCTGCAATAATAATATTGCTAGATAATGCAGTTTCAAAACCGCCACCTAGTGCCTCACCTTGTACTAATGAAATAGTAATTAAGGGCGAGAGATAATTTGTGGCGCGAGAATAAACACAGTCCACACATAATTTTGCATATTCAAGTAAGCCAGTTCGATTTCTATCTTTAATAAGTTGAGAAAATAAAGCGAGATCGCCGCCATAATTAAATACACCCTGCATGCGAGATGCAACTACGTAATAATCTACTGGTTTTAATTCACCCTCATGCAGATATAGCCCACCATTTGTTTCTAGCTCTTCATCATTGAGTCTAATTTCTTTTAATAAATCAACATTAAAGCAATTCACTCCTTTGGGTTTCATATAGGTCCATAATGATTTTGAATCAGGATGATATTCAACATCAATTTGTTTAAAATTTTTCTGTCCAAATAAATCTTGAATTTTTACAGTTTTTAAAATATGGTCTGCAATATTGCTATTAATCATGTTGAACTCCTTTTTGCATACAATATGCTTGGGTTTATGAAATAAATTTTCTTTTATAAAAAAATTGAATACTAATATTTCTTTAGCTTTTAACGGGCATGCTTACAATTTGAAGATCAAATTTAGGAAATTCAAATTTTTAAGTAGTGCATTACTAAGCTTTGCAACAGGTTTCTTGAAGTCTCCTAAATTGAGATCAACATGAAACACAAAAATAGCCTAAATATTCGCTTTTTTAATTTGAATAATAGTTAGTGACTTTGTCATCATCACTAATAATTCGTGCTTTTTAGAGATATTTCAAAAAGAAGAGTAAAGATAGAATACAGTCCGGCTTATTTGATAAATCACAGTATTTATCATCAGTCATGCCACTTGTATTAGTCTAGATAAGATGTTTTGCGTGAGTTGGTATAAATTTACAAAAAAAAGTAAGAAAAATTTCACTTAGTGGATTTATCACCTTGCCTAACCAAGAAATTATGCCTCTTAGAAAAGTTATAAAATTCTTTTAGCTTGATTTCTTTACTAAGGTAAAATCTGGTCAAAATATTAATTAGGATGCAACATGAGTAATAGAAATATTAGTGAATCATTAGATCAGCTCTTGTCCAATAACAAAGATTGGGCGCAGAAAATGATTGCTAAAGATCCAGAGTTTTTTAAGAAACTTGTTGCTCAACAGTCTCCCGAATTTCTTTGGATAGGCTGTTCCGATAGTAGAGTGCCTGCAAATGAAATTGTTGGACTATTGCCGGGCGAGTTATTCGTTCATCGTAATGTAGCGAATGTGATTGTTCACACCGATTTGAATAGTCTCTCTGTTTTGCAATTCGCTATTGATGTACTAGGCATTAAACATATTATTGTTTGTGGGCATTATGGTTGCTCTGGCGTACACGCTGCCTTAGAAAGACGTCGTGTTGGTTTGGCAGATAATTGGTTAAGACATGTACAAGACGTACACCAGAAACATGAGCGCTATTTGGGCGAGGTTTTGCCTTCCAAAGAAAGGCGCGATAGATTATGCGAGCTGAATGTTTTAGAGCAAGTGATTAATGTTTGCCAAACAACCATTGTTCAAGATGCGTGGGAGCGAGGACAAAGTTTGACAGTACACAGTTGGGTCTATAGCTTAGAAGACGGCATAGTGCGTGATTTAGGCATGGCAGTGAGTCAGTCAGATACACTCATGCCGCAATTTGAAACTAGCTTACAACGTTATCAATAAGTGATCTGCTGAATAATCGCTTTTATCACTTCCTAATGCGACATGCATTTTAGCGATAAATGATATTTAATGAGTAGCAAGAATTATCAGTCTTATTCTATCTATCACGCTACATGTATGATTAATGATCGATAAGAGTCAGAGTGATTAGAAACTATGCTCGGTACTAGGAAAGCTTTTGTCGCGTACTGCTTGCACATAGTGTCGTATAGCTTCTTCTATGCTGTCTGCAGATTCCATGAAATTTTTCACGAATTTCGCTTTATGCCCAGGAAATACGCCTAACATATCGTGCATCACAAGTACTTGTCCCGAACAATTTAAGCCAGCACCTATGCCTATCGTTGGTATAGATAATTGATTCGTTGTTTGTTCCGCTAAGCTAGCAGGTATTGCTTCTAATACTAATAAAGAAGCGCCAGCTTCTTGTAATGCAAGGGCATCACTGCTGAGTTGATTTGCAGATTCAGTGGTTTTGCCCTGCACTTTGAAGCCACCAAGCTGAAATACAGATTGCGGAGTAAGGCCTAAGTGGGCACATACTGGTATACCTCGTTCTACTAAAAATTTAACCGTAGGCGCTAGCCAACTACCACCTTCACATTTCACCATTTCAGCCCCATTGCGCATGAGAGTGACAGCGTTTTCAAAAGCTTGTTCGGGTGTGCCATAACTTCCAAAAGGCATATCTGCGATTATTAAAGAAGAACGCACACCGCGAGCCACACTTTTTACATGATAAGAAATATCTTCTAAGGTGACAGGCAGTGTCGAGTCATGCCCCTGACATACCATACCTAGGGAGTCACCTATCAGCAAAATATCGACATGACATTTATCCATGAGTGCTGCAAAGCTAGCGTCATAGCAAGTCAACATAGCTATTTTTTCATTATTTTGTCGCATCGTAGCTAGCGTGCTAGTAGAGATTTTTTTTCTCACGTCTTTGTCATTGGGATTTAAATACGAGGACATACTTATTCTCCGCGATTAAAAAATTCGCGCTTACCGCGCATGGAATAAATTCTCTGCATGAGCAAATCAAAATCTTCACTACTCTCTACAGGATTAAGATGTTCGGTATTCACGATGAGTAAGGGTGAGGTGTCGTAGTGATGAAAAAAACGACTATAACTTTCACATATACGCTCTAAGTAATTTTCTGAAATGGCTTCTTCACTGGGTACACCACGACGACGTATACGTTCATTCAATGTGGCAGGCGCAGCTTGTAGATAAATGACTAAATCAGCGCGTGGTGAGGCTTGATTAAAGTGATCATATAACTGACGATAAAGATGGAGTTCATCATCATCTAAAGTGAGAGTAGCAAAAATAGGATCTTTTTCAATCAAAAAATCTGACACAACTGGTGCCGAAAATAAATCACCTTGAGTCAAATCACGTAATTGATTCATGCGCTGAAAAAGAAAAAACATTTGCGTAGGCAAAGCATAGCGTGTGGCATCACGATAAAACTTTTCTAGAAAAGGATTATCTTGCGGCTGTTCTAATAATGCTTGCGCTCCTATGGCCGAGGCAATGCGTTTAGCGAGGGTTGTTTTACCCGCGCCGATAGGACCTTCTACAACGATATAACGATATTTTTCGATCTGCATAGTGTTATCCGATTTTTAGCAATAACGTGATTCATCTAGTGTAGCTAGAGAGTGACTCAACCTGCAGTTTTTCTATGCGCTGTTGACTGAGTTGCGGTAAATAATGACACGCTAAACCCTTACCAGGAATGATAACTTCCGGAGCGATTTCACATAAAGGCAACAATACAAAAGCACGCTCTGTCATTCTTGGATGGGGCAGAATTAATGACTGATGGTTGATTGTCTCATGGTCGTATAAAAGTAGATCGAGATCTAACGTACGCGGGGCATTGTGAAATGGTCGTTCTCTGCCAAATGCAAGTTCAATTGACTGGCATTGTTCTAGCAATGTGGTAGGAGTAAGTGAGGTTTCTACTGCAACTACGGCATTCAAAAAATCATCGCCATTTGCTTCATAGGGAGCGCTTTGAAAAAGCGATGAGCAAGTAATTAGACGAGTTTTAGGTAATTTTTCTAAAGCAGCGATAGCGTTATGTATCGTAGCGATAGTATCGCCAAGATTAGAACCTAACCCTATATAAGCCCGAGCCGCGTGCATTAAGAATTACTTTCTTGATGCGGAGTTTTGTTACGAGGACGACTACTTCTACGGCGTCTTTTTTTGTTGGCCGTTGATGGAGCGGTTGACGTATTTTGACGTGTTATTAAAATTTCTCTGTCTTCTTCATCTGCCAGCATGAAAGAAGTCCACCACGTACCGAGTTCTTCTTCTATTTCACCAGAAGCGCAACGTAGTAATAGAAAATCATAGCCTGCTCGTAAGCGTGGATGCTCGAGCAATTTATAAGGGGAACGTCCTACGCGACGCAGAAAGCGTGGTTGCATAGCCCAGATATCGCGCATATCACTCGTAATACGTCTTTGTAGTGCAAGTTTTTCTGCTTGACCATCTAGTACATCATCGGCTGCGAGATGTAATGCAGGAATAGATAATTCACCCGCCGCTTGATAAGCTTCCCATTTTTCTACGACTTGATGCCAGAGTAATGCAGCGAATAAAAAACCTGGTGAAACGGGTTTGCCTTGACGTATACGTTCATCTGTATTCGCTAAAGCCAGCGTGACAAATTTCTCGCCGAGTGGCTGTTCTAATACGACATCGAGTAATGGCAATAAACCATGATGTAAGCCTTCTTCACGCAACTGTCGCAGACAAGCCATTGCATGACCACTCATGAGAAGCTTAAGCATCTCATCAAATACACGCGCAGAGGGCACATTATTTATTAATGGTGCCATTACTGAAATAGGTTTGCGTGTCTCTGTTGCGATTTTAAAATTCAGTTTTGCTGCAAAACGTACTACACGCAACATACGAACAGGATCTTCACGATAGCGTGCTTCAGGCACACCTATGATGCGTAATGTTTTATTTTTTATGTCAGTAATGCCGCCGTGATAATCCAATACCGTTTGAGTAGAGGGATCGTAATACATGGCATTGATCGTGAAGTCGCGACGTACGGCATCTTCATGTTGTTCACCAAACGTGTTGTCGCGTAATACACGACCATGTTCATCTTTAGGGGCACCATCTGTTGCACTGCCTCTAAAGGTAGTGACTTCGATCAGTTCTTGTCCAAAAATCACATGCACAATTTGAAAACGTCGTCCTATGATGAAGGCACGGCGAAATAAACGCTTCACTTCTTCCGGTGTGGCGTTGGTCGCAACATCGAAGTCTTTAGGTTTAACGCCTAATAAGAGATCACGAACTGCACCGCCTACTACAAATGCTTTAAAGCCTGCTTGTTGTAAAGTGTTGGTGACACGCACTGCGTTTGAAGATAAGAGCGATGGATTAATCGCATGCTGCTTAGAGCCTAGTACGAGCGGTGAGGTGTTGCTAGTGGGATGATGCGCAACACCGAATAGACGACGGATTAATTTATTAATCATTAAATAAATGTAGCGTAGGCCAGCCGTGTTCTTGTGCATGCGCTAACAGGCGCGCATTTGGATTCGTTGCAATCGGATTGCTTACAACAGACAATAGTGGAATATCATTTTGTGAATCACTGTAAAAAAAACTATGACTAAAATCTTGCAGTTGCTTACCCAGTGATGTTAACCAAAGCTGAGTATTGGCCACCTTACCTGCGCCAAATGGTGGAGTGCCGACTAATCGTCCGGTAATTTCACCAGAAGGAGAAATTTCTGGCTCTGCTGCAATTAAATGCGCCACACCAAAAGCCTCTGCTATAGGTCCAGTTACAAATCGATTCGTCGCAGTAATGATAGCAACCAGATCACCATTGTTTTTATGTTTGTTGACTAATGCAAGTGCAGCAGGATGTATTGCTGGCTGTATCACTTCATGCATAAATTGTGCATGCCATGTATCTAACTGAGACCGAGGAAAGCGCGCCAGAGTTCCAAAAGCGAATTCCAGATATTCAATCGGATCTAAAGTGCCATTCTGATATTGTTCAAAAAAAGCGGCGTTACGTGCAGCATGCGCTTGTGCATCGACTGCACCTATTTTGCTCAAAAATTGTCCCCATTCATAATCTGAATCTATGGGTAAGAGCGTGTTATCAAGATCGAAAAGTGCGAGATTCATAAGGAAGAAGGCGTGTCATCTAATTCAAGCAACTCACGCAATAAAGGTACAGTGATAGCTCGTTTAGTCTCCAGAGAATAGCGATCTAAGGCATTTAACATTGCCGATAGCGATTGCATATCACGTCTGAAGTGCGTGAGTAGATAGGGTATCACGCCCGTCGACAGCTGTAGTCCCCTAGCATCTGCCGATAAGGTGAGCGCTGCAATTTTTTCTTCGTCACTCAAGCCGTGTAATTGATAGATTAATCCCCAGCCTAGACGAGTACGTAAATCTTCGCGTAATGATAGTTGTCCAGGTGGGTGCTGAGCAGTTGCAATCAACACAGCACCAGCTTCACGTATTTGATTGAATAATCCAAAAGCAGCAATTTGTGCTTCAGGATTCAGCGCATCACAATCATCTAATAGATAGAGATGATATTGATCTGAAAATAATATGTCACTAGCTGCACTCTCAGCCGATAAATACAATGTATCGGGTAGCTCTTTCAGTGCGTGTAATAAATGGGATTTGCCGCTTCCAGATTCACCCCAAATCGTAACAAAGCGTTTATCCAGCGTGAGCTCTGAACGCTGGCTGATTTGCGTAATTAAAGCTGTTAATTCTTGATTTCTGCCGATGACAAAATTATCCAGCGTTTGTGGTTGAGCCACATCCCATTCAAGCAATAACTGCCTCATGGCTGACCATAAAAATGACTTTGCAGATAATGCTCGCGTAAACGTTTCACCACCACTGAAAGAATGGCAGACGCTGGTAGGGCAAGCAAAATGCCAACAAAGCCGAATAACTGACCAAATGCCAGTAAAGCAAAAATCACAACCAGAGGATGTAAACCTATACGCTCACCTACTAAACGGGGCGTAAGATAAAACCCTTCTATCACCTGACCTAAGCCATAAATAATAGCGATCGCTATAAGCCCTTGTAGGCCATCAAATTGCAGCAGTGCTGCAGTGGTTGCAAGTAAAAGTCCAATGCCAAATCCTATGTAAGGAATAAAGACTAATAAACCAGTAAGCAGTCCAACTGGTAAAGCAACATCAAAACCAGCAGCAGCAAGTGCGACTGAATAATAAGTCGCTAACACTAACATTACGAGTAATTGACCACGTAAATACTGCGCTAATAAAGAATCGGTTTCCATTGCCATGGAAGTGACCAGATGAATCCAGCGACGCGGCACCATGAGGGCGAGCCTAGCTAACATAGCATGCCAATCTAGCAAGAGATAAAACAGCACGACGGGCACCAGCACTATTGTTGCAATCCAGCCCATCACCGCCATTCCACCAACTTTTAGCGAAGACAGAAAGGCGGGTCCCAGTTCAGCACTGCCTGCAGCTAGCTTTTCTGCCAACATTTGCTTCACACCTGCGCTATCTAACTGTACCTTCATACCTAATTGAGCCAGCCAAGGGCTGAGTGTCGCGTCGATTTTATCCAGCAAACTAGGCAAACGTGCCTGTAGAAGTGGAATTTCAGAGCGCAAGATCGGAACTATGATTAAAAGCATAGCAATCAATACGATGAAACTAGCAATGAGTACCAGCATGACAGCGCTGGCACGAGGAATGCGGCGTGCACCTAGCCAGTCCACCCCTGGATTTAACACATAACCAATAATCGCAGCCGCGACAAATGGCGCCAATACTGGCCCCAATAGCACTAGCAGGGCGATCAATAGGATAGCTATGGCTATCCAAAGTAAGGATTGACGTTGTTCTGTAGAAGAGAGGGACATGATAAGAATGCTGAGATAAACCTGTAAGTCGTCCGATTGAGCGAGCCAATTTGGTAAAATACGGCTCGCGCGGCATCTGTATTTTTGCCGCAAACGCTTATTCTACCGTCTCTGCAAAAGTCCCTAACATGCCTTCCCATTCTCCTGTTTCCCTTTCCTACCGTGACGCTGGTGTTGATATCGATGCAGGTGATGCATTGGTTGAGGCCATCAAGCCCTTTGCTAAGCGCACTATGCGTGAAGGTGTACTCGGAGGCATAGGTGGTTTTGGTGCTTTATTTGAAGTCAGTAAAAAATTTCGTGAGCCGGTTTTAGTTTCAGGTACGGATGGCGTTGGCACTAAATTGCGACTGGCATTTCATCTGAATCGCCACGATACAGTGGGCATAGATTTAGTCGCTATGAGTGTCAATGATATTTTGGTACAAGGTGCTGAGCCTTTGTTTTTTCTCGATTACTTCGCATGTGGCAAGCTAGATGTCGCAACCGCGACCGATGTCATTAAAGGCATCGCAGCAGGATGTGAACAAGCAGGTTGCGCTTTGATCGGTGGTGAAACAGCTGAAATGCCTAGCATGTATCCCGATGGTGAATATGATCTCGCTGGATTTGCCGTTGGGGCAGTCGAAAAATCGCGTCTTATTGATGGTAAATCAATCGCTCCCGGTGATGTCGTGTTGGGCTTAGCCTCTTCAGGCGCACATTCGAATGGTTATTCACTGATTCGTAAAATCATCGATGTCGCCAAACCAGATCTGAATGCAGATTTTCATGGTCGAAAATTAGCGGATGTATTGATAGCACCTACTCGAATTTATGTTAAACCCTTGCTCGCATTGATGGAAAAAATGTCAGTACGTGGTTTAGTGCACATCACCGGTGGTGGTTTAGTAGAAAATATTCCGCGTGTCTTGCAACCCAATTTAACTGCAGTATTACAACGTAGTGCTTGGCAAATGCCGCCATTGTTTACATGGTTGCAGCAGCACGGTGGTGTGGCAGATGCAGAAATGCATCGTGTCTTTAATTGCGGCATAGGTATGACAGTAATTGTGTCTGCCAGTGATGCCGATGCAGCAGAAGCGGAATTAAAACGTTTAGGTGAAACGGTATATAGAATTGGCGTGATACGTGAACGTCATGGCGATGAACCACAAACCATCGTTGAATAAAATTTCAATATGGGGATGTAAAAAAAGCTGCTTATGAAGCAGCTTTTTTAATTTTTTACTACAAACTTCAATGTTGATTTTTCTTGCCATCCGCTTCTGCTAGCGTTTGTAATTGTCGACTACGTGGATTATTTTTCACCAAACTAGCAGGTGGTATTATACGCACAGGCTGACTCATATTTGTCTGGCTTGATAACACATTGCTCACGGTATCAGGTGTTGCATTCCATACTGGATCATCAATACTTTCAAACACAGATTTTAATTGTTGTCCCCACGTGTTACGTATCATTTGGAAGTATTGATTTTTTTCGTCGATTGTGACGAATCTACTGACTGCTAATGCATCAGTTTCATACACCAATAAATCTAAAGGAAAACCTACAGAAATATTGGAGCGTAATGTGGAATCCATAGAGATGAGTGCACATTTTGCAGCTTCATCTAAAGGGGTGGCTGGAGTGATTACGCGATCAATAATAGGTTTGCCGTATTTTGCTTCACCAATTTGAAAGTAAGTATTTTCATTATGAGATTCGATGAAATTACCCGCTGCATATAACTGAAATAATCTACAGCGTTCGCCTTTTATCTGCCCACCAAAAATAATACTGACATTAAAATCAATTCCAAACTGCTCTAGTGATTTTGCATCTCGTTGATGCACAATGCGTATACATTCACCGACGATTTGCGCTGCTTCATGCATAGTCTGCGCAGTCCAGATACTGACACCATCTGCATTTAAATATTCAGAAACGATTTGGCGTATCGATTGCGAGATGGATAGATTCCCTGCTGTCATGATGACCATCATGCGATCACCCGGATTTTCAAACACATTCATTTTTCTGAATGTGCCGATTTGATCGACGCCCGCATTAGTACGTGAGTCGGAGAGAAACACTAAGCCTGCTTCTAGGCGCATGGCTACGCAATAAGTCATGATCGGGAGTCGGAGTAAGAAAGTTGGATTTTACCGCAGACAGATAAGCTACTCATGATCGACGCAGAGTGACATTCACAGTCATAGATTCATCGCCACCACCACGGCGCACACCTCTCACAGGCGCTGCAGATTCATAATCACGTCCCACAGCAAGACGACAATAGCCTGCGTTTTGTAAGCAGGCGTGAGTTACATCGATACTGACCCAACCTGAAAAATTTGATTCTTCTACCCAGACATCCACCCAAGCATGACTTGCACCATGTGCGACATCACCTGAATCAAAATAACCAGAGACATAACGTGCAGGCAGTCCCATGCTGTGACAGCACGCTAAAAATAAATGTGCATGATCTTGACACACACCCATGCCGAGTTGAAGTGCATCTTGTGCTGACGTGGTAACGGTGGTGGCACCACTTTGATATTTGACTGAAGCACGAATCGCACTGGCAAGATCGAGTAAAGCAGTTGTATTCGACTGAGTTGATAAATTTTTTGCCGCGAACTCTCTAATCATTTCCGAGGGTTCAGTGAGATTTGTTGGTACGGTATAAGTCAATGGAGAGAGTTGCGATTTATCATGAATGCGACCATGATCAAGGTCGGCAATTTCTACCGTACCAGTCGCTATGATTTTGACTTCCTTATGTGGTGCAATCAGTGTCAGCATTTCACAGCTATTTCCAAATGCATCTTCAAACGCATGAGTCTTGCCAATTGTTTTTACCTGCCATGAAACAATACGTTGATGATCTTCATGACGTGGTATCACACGTAATTGTTGAATAGTGTAACTAACTGGCGCTGTATATTTATAAAGCGTCTCGTGTTTAATAGACAGTAGAGTATTCTTCATGCGGCAAGAGGTAGTAGGAAATCGCGACTAACGCGGTTGCCGAGTTCATAAATTTGTTTAAGAAATTCAGTCAGAAAATCATGTAGTCCACGTTTCAGTATCTCATCCAT
>JAXISQ010000004.1:0-23178 GCA_034680505.1 Noviherbaspirillum sp. | reverse complement strand
TTGTCAGACTTGCTAAGAAGGCAATGAATCGGTTTCCCAGTGGGCGCAAACCACTCCAACATTTCCACATCGAGCTCGGTGAACGGGCGGCGCGCATCCATAATTAAAACCAAAGCGGTAAGCTGCTCGCGCACTTGCACATAGCGACCTAGCAGCTCTTGCCAGTGGAATTTTGCATCCCCCGAGACTTCGGCATAGCCATAACCAGGTAAATCAACTAAAAAACACTTAATTTCATCGACACGGGTAGGATCTTTTCTATGTTGGCCTACATGCGCACCGCCAATTGAGAAAAAGTTAATATGCTGAGTGCGCCCCGGTGTTTTAGAGGCAAAAGCGAGTTTTTTTTGATTACACAGCAAATTAATAGCAGTCGACTTGCCCGCATTTGAGCGGCCAGCAAAGGCTATTTCAGGGACTTTGTAATTTGGCAAATCAGACAGCTGATTAACCGTCGTGTAAAAGCGGGCTTGCCAGAGCAGGGACATGGGATTGGAGAGAGGCAGACAGCCCAGCATGGGCACAAAAGGAGAGGTCTATTGTAGTACAATGCGGGGTTATTGCAGGGCAATTAGTACGAGAGTTTATTCATCGTACAGTCCATCTTCAGATTACTGAACATGCTGACTAAAAGCCATAAACCAACATTTTCCAGTCCCCAAGGTGTTTGAATGAATCGTGCTTTGCTGAACTTTGCAAAATATATCTCAGTCGCGCTGATCGCGACTTCCACACTTGTTATGGCAAGTGAAGAAAAATCTGGTGCTAAGGCTGATGCTGCTAAAGGCGCTACTTTATATTCTGGTGGTGATCCAGCACGAGGCGTTATGGCTTGTGTGGCTTGTCATGGTGTTGCAGGTAACTCCACCGTTTCAGTCAATCCAAAACTAGCAGCTCAACATGCTGCTTATATTCAAAAGCAATTACATGAATTTAAAGGTCCTACTCGTAATCATCCTGTGATGACGGGCATAGCGAAAGCGATGACGGATGAAGATATTGCTAATGTTGCTGCGTATTTAGATCAGCAAAAAGTATTACCAGGCAGTGCACGTAATAAAGACACCATTGATGCAGGCAAAAAGATTTACCGTGCAGGTATCGGTGAAAAAAATGTTCCTGCATGTGCAGGTTGTCATGGTCCAAACGGTGCAGGCATACCAGCACAATTTGCACGCATAGGCGGTCAACATCAAGATTACACCGTGGCACAGTTAACTAACTTCCGTGCTGGCACGCGTTCAAATAATGCGCAAATGACCACTATCGCTAAACGTTTATCGGAAGATGAAATTCAAGCAGTTGCTGACTACATTGCAGGTTTGAATTCCGGTAAGTAATTATTAAGCGCAGAGCAAAAACGCTAAGATATAATTTTAAAAAAGGGCAACCGCGAGGTTGCCCTTTTTGTTTTACAGTATGCTTATTGTGAACGTGTTGATGGTTTCGGAGTTTAGTTGTGAGTGCCATCTAAAAAGAGAGTGAGGAATCCTATGAAAATTCATCGTCTGCAATATCAAGCACCCTTGCCATCAGAAATAACACCGCAAGCCATAGCTAGTTCGCGACGTCAGTTTTTGCAGCAACTCGCTGTGGGTGCTGCAGCCACGACTAGCTTGGCGCAACAAGTTTGGGCACAAGCAGCAGGAACAGCGAAATCATTGCCATCGCGGCCGAATGGTATGTACACCGCTAAAGATAAGCCAACGAGTTTTACTGATGCCACGACTTACAATAATTTTTATGAGTTTGGGATGGATAAGAGTGATCCGGCTATCACAGCAAAATCATTAAAAATACATCCTTGGACAGTACAAATTGATGGTGAGATTAAAAAGCCACTCACATTAGATATAGACAGCTTATTAAAACTAGCGCCACTAGAAGAGCGTTTATATCGCCTACGTTGTGTAGAGGGTTGGTCTATGGTCATACCTTGGGTCGGCTTTTCTTTTTCTGAATTAATCCGCAAAGTAGAACCCACCGGCAATGCTAAGTATGTGGAATTCACTACCTTGGCTGACCCTAAGCAAATGCCTGGAGTTGGAAGTCGCGTATTGAATTGGCCGTATACAGAAGGTTTGCGAATTGATGAAGCAAATCATCCTTTAACCATGTTAGTCATGGGTATGTATGGACAAACCTTATCAAATCAAAATGGCGCGCCAGTCAGAATTATCGTGCCTTGGAAATATGGATTTAAATCAGCAAAATCATTAGTTCGTATACGCTTTACAGAAAAGCCACCTATCACTGCATGGAATCGATCAGCTCCAGAAGAGTATGGATTTTTTGCAAACGTTAATCCTGAAGTCGATCATCCACGATGGTCACAAGCTACAGAGCGACGTATAGGAGAAGATGGTTTATTCAATAAGAAACGTGCAACGATGATGTTCAACGGCTATCCGGAAGTGGCGTCGTTATATAGCGGAATGAATTTAAGAAAATTTTATTAGTTGTGGCATGCGCATGCTGAAACCTAATAGCAGACAATTCAAACTAATAAAAATTAGTTTATTCATACTGGCCTGTATTCCATTTTTACGTTTAATTGGATTTACTTACTTAAATCAGCTAGGCGCTAATCCACTTGAATTCATTACACGTAATACAGGTGATTGGGCGCTTTATTTATTGCTTATAACCTTAAGCATCACACCATTACGAAAACTAAGTGGTTGGAATTGGTTGCTTGGATTAAGGCGCATGACAGGCTTGTTTAGTTTTTTTTACGCAAGCCTACATTTTTTAGCATTCCTCTGGTTTGATCATTTTTTTGATGTAGAGGCCATGCTGCGTGATGTTGTCAAACGCCCTTTCATTGCTATGGGATTTGCCACATTTATTTTATTGCTGCCGTTAGCAGCAACTAGTACAAAGAAAATGATGGGATTGTTAGGTAAGCGATGGAAAACGCTTCATCAAATAATTTATCTCATCATCATCATGGGGCTGCTGCATTTTTGGTGGATGCGGGCGGGTAAACAAAATTTCACTCAGCCCTTCATCTTTTCTGGCATTGCCTTTGTATTGCTAGGCAGTCGAATCGTGCTGTGGTGGCGAAGTAAAAACAATCAGCAATCAGCCACCATCAATTCGATGGGATAGATTCTAAAGCAAATAAATCTGTCGCTAATTCACGCTTTCTAATCAGTATCGCTTTATCGCCATCGACTAAGACTTCCGCAGGACGACCACGAGAATTGTAATTCGATGCCATCGTCATGCCATACGCACCTGCTGACAAAATAGCGAGTAAATCATCTTGTTCCAACGCGAGTGTGCGTGCACGTGCTAGCCAATCACCTGATTCACAGACTGGGCCAACTACATCATAAACACGCGGTGTGATTTGTCTTTGTTTGACAGGCAATACACCATGCCATGCTTCATACATAGCAGGCCGCATTAAATCATTCATGGCTGCATCAACGATGGCGAAATTTTTTGTAGCACCATGTTTTAAATACTGCACTTCAGTCAATAAAACACCGGCATTACCAACAATAGAACGACCAGGCTCAAACATAACTTTGATAGGCTTGCCACTATGCTTGGCTTTGCGCCATGCATCTATGCGTGTAAATAAACGATGCAAATAATCGCCGACCGGAACTGGCTCTTCATCGTCATAGGTAATGCCTACACCACCACCAATATCAAGATGATGAAGATCGATTCCTAGATCGCTTAGTTTATCAACCAATTCAATAATCTTATCTAGCGCTTCTAGTAGAGGCGCATCATCTAATAACTGTGAGCCTATATGACAATCAATACCAATAATTTGCAAATGCGGTAAAGAGGCGATTTCTTGATAAGTTGAAATAGCGTCTTCAAAAGCTATACCAAATTTATTATCTTTAAGGCCAGTTGAAATGTAGGGGTGGGTACGAGCATCAACATCAGGATTAACACGTAAAGATACCGAGGCAGTTTTATTCATAGAAGCTGCAACTTCATTTAAGCGCTGCAGTTCAGGAATCGACTCAACATTAAAGCACAAAATATCATGTGTTAATGCCAGACGCATTTCTTCTATAGATTTGCCTACGCCAGAAAAAATAACTTTACGTGGATCACCGCCTGCTGCAAGAACACGTAATAATTCACCGCCTGAAACAATATCAAAGCCAGAGCCTAATTTGCTTAATACATTCAGGACAGCTAAATTAGAATTTGATTTAACTGAGTAGCAAACTAAGGCGCCATTTGAGCCACGGCCATGTTTTTTGCATGCATCAGCATAAGCTAAAAAATTTTGCGTTAAGCTAGCACGTGAATAAACATAGGTAGGGGTACCATATCTTCTGGCAATATTTTCCAAAGATACCGCTTCAACATAAAGGCTGTTATGGTGGTAGTCGAAGTGCGACATGATTAGGCGTGCTGTTGGTAGGTTGAGTTGATAATAAAAGACTGTGGGCTAGTTGATGTAGCAGGTTTTTGTTTGGCGGGTCTAGGCTGATCCGGTAAATACAATGGACCTTTTTGACCGCAAGCAGATACCAAACCAAGACTGCAAATCACCGCTAGAATAAAACTAATTCGTAATAAATTTTGCATGACGGATTTTGATGAATTTTCACAGCGCGCCTAGTGCGTGCCAATAAACTTATTTCACTGGAGTGTAGCATGAGCGAATCGGAGTTTCTGCTGTTAGCAGAGGGAGTGTTACGCAAGATTCAGACGGCTTTGGAGCAGGTAGCGGATGAAACTGATATCGATTTGGAATGTGCGCGCAGCGGGAATGTGCTGCAGGTGGAATTTCCAGATAATGATGCCAAAATCATCATCAATACGCAGGCGCCTATGCAGGAAATCTGGGTAGCTGCTAAAGCGGGCGGCTATCACTACCGTTACAGCGGGGAGCAGTGGTTGAACACACGTGATGGCAGCGAGCTATTTGCCAGCTTGTCAGCGCTGGCAACTCTGTATGCAGACCAAACTATTCAACTGTAACGCTGCAGCCACTTAGAACAATTCGTTTTGTGTCTTGCCTTCAGGGTTGTCTTCACTAGGCTTGGCATCGCCGGCAGGCGTTAAGCCTATAGAGCTTACGCCACCGCTCTCTAAGTACTCATGATAGGTAAAGTCGTTACCAACAGCGCTAATCCCTGCTGGCATTTCCCTATTCATCATCGGAGTATTAGCTAAGGCTTTTTGCATATAGCTAATCCAAATCGGTAAAGCCAATCCGCCACCGGTTTCTCGATTACCTAAATTTTTAGGTTTATCAAATCCTATCCATGCGATACCGACTAACTTCGGGTTATAACCCGCAAACCAAGCATCAATAGAATCATTCGTTGTTCCTGTTTTTCCAGCAATATCAGTGCGCTTTAATGACAGTGCACGAGTTGCCGTACCTTGTTTGACGACATCTTTTAACATGCTATCGACTAAAAATGCATTGCGTTCATCAATCACTCGGAAGGCTTCGTCGCCAGCCTGTTCTGGTTTAACTTGGAATAATGACTTGCCATTGTTATCAGTGATTTTTGAAATCAAATAGGGATTCACTCTATAACCACCATTCGCAAACACAGTGTAAGCACCTGCCATTTGTAAGGGCGTAACAGCACCAGCCCCAAGTGCTAATGTTAAGTAAGGTGGATTTTTTTCTGGGTCAAATCCAAACTTAGTGACATATTCTTGTGCATACTGCGGACCAATTTTTTCTAGTATGCGGATCGAAATCATATTTTTTGATTTCGAAAGCCCGCGACGCATACTCATTGGGCCATCATATTTATTATCGTAATTCTTAGGTTCCCAAGCGAGACTACCGGTCTGTGAAGTATCAAAAGTGATGGGTGCGTCATTCACAATAGTGCCTGGTGAGAGTCCCTTTTCTAATGAAGCAGAATAAATGAAGGGTTTAAATGAAGAGCCAGGTTGGCGCCATGCCTGTGTGACATGATTAAATTTATTACGACTGAAATCAAAGCCGCCAATTAAGGAGCGTATCGATCCATCTTCTGCACTAACAGAAACAAATGCAGCTTCTACATCAGGCAATTGAACAATCGTCCATTTCTTTTCAATTTGCATCACGCGAATAATTGCGCCCCGTGTAATGCGTTTATTTGCTGCAGCTTTTTCGCTTAATGCACCAACGACTTGCGTGAGGCCTGTGTCTTCAATCGTAATTTCTTCGCCAGATGCCAGCATGGCGCGTACGATTTTAGGTGTAGCGGACAATACAGCTGCTGCGCTAATACCATCACTATCGGGGTGCTCTGCTAACGCTGCTTCAATTGCGGCCTCTGCATCATTTTTGTCGGAAGGGACTTGCATATAGGCTTCTGGTCCACGGTAGGCCTGACGTCTTTCATAATCCAACACACCTTGTCTAAGTGCTTGGTAAGCTGCATCTTGATCGGCTTTTGTAATGGTGGTGTACACATTCAATCCACGTGTATAAGTCTCTTCTTTGAATTGGTCGTACACCATCTGTCTGGCCATCTCAGAAACATATTCAGCGTGTACGCTAAATTCATTACTATCCATTTTGATTTTCAATTGCTCATCATGCGCAATTTGATATTGCTCTTGCGTGATGTAACCTAAATCTCGCATACGCTGCAAAATATATTGTTGACGTGCTTTTGCTCGCTTGGGATTAACAACAGGATTATTTGCAGAGGGTGCTTTAGGTAATCCCGCTAACATTGCTGCTTCTGCAATCGTGATTTCATTTAACTTCTTGCCATAATAAATTTGCGCAGCAGAAGCAAATCCGTATGCTCGTTGACCTAAATAAATCTGATTCATATAAAGCTCAAGAATCTGATTCTTAGATAATGTTTTTTCTATCTTCCATGCCAACAAAACTTCATACAATTTACGTTTTATGGTTTGTTCGCTTGAGAGAAAAAAGTTACGAGCAACTTGTTGTGTAATAGTGGAAGCACCTTGACGACTACCGCCTAAAGTATTGTGAACAGCGGCACGCAAAATACCCCAAAAATCCACACCACTATGTTCATAGAAGCGATCATCTTCTATCGCTAGCACTGCTTGTGTCATTACCTTGGGAATATCTTTGTAATGCACAAGGCTGCGACGTTCTTCGCCAAACTCTCCTATGAGCACATTGTCTGCAGAAAAAACCCTTAATGGCATTTTCGGCTGGTAGGTGGCTAGAGAATCGATATCTGGAAGATTCGGATAAGCCATCATGAGCATGAAGCCTATCAACAGCGCGCCTATCACCGCCAGTCCAGTCGCAATACCGAAAACGCTCAGCACAAGCTTTACCGCTGTTGGTAATTTGCGTATCGATGACTGGTCGGGATTTTGTCCGTTTGGTGCGTTTGGATTCATGAAAAATAAGGCCAGAAATGAGAGTGACTACTGGCATGCATTATACCGACAGCGCCTAAGACAGATGACGCTTGGTTTCAATTTCTTCTATGGCTGTAAATCATGACAATCAAGCTGTTATGTCTTCAGCTTAGTAGTGCTTATCTGTCTCATACAAGATCAATTGGAGCTTCCGTAGGCATTTGACAACGGCAAGACCCATCAGCTTTACAGGGAGGAAATTGACTTGTTAGGATTTGGCGCTATTTCAAAAATGAAAACAAAACACTGCACAGGGAGAGCGGATTGTCATTCTTGTCCTATAAATTTCCCTGGTCACGCAGCGCGCCTGTCATGGGCTTGGATATCGATGCAGCTGGATTGAGGCTGATTGAACTCTCAGGCACAAATAGTCAATTACGGGTCAATCATTTTGCATTTGAGCCCTTAGCACCAGGTGCATTACGTGAAGGTAGTGTGCAGCAATTTGATCTGGTGAGTGAAGCACTGCATATCGCTATCGTCAAAAGCGGAAGTGTCACGCGTGAAGTGGCATTGGCGCTTCCGTCTTCTTCCGTCATCAGTAAAGTTGTCACCTTGCCCGATTTGCTCAGTGAAGAAGACATAGAGGCAGAAATTCAAGCAGAAGCTAGCCAGAATCTTCCCTTTGCAATGAGTGATATGGGATTGGATTTTTATATTCTTGGTCCCTCAAGTCGAGAGCAAGCATCAGTTGATGTCATGTTAGTGGCTGCACGCAAAGAAAAAATAGATGAACGCGTGGCAATAGCGCAAGCGGCAGGTTTACAAGTAGTTGCTATCAATGTCGATTCCTATGCCGCGCGGTTTGCAATATCCCATCGTATGAAAAGAGAAAAACTTGGTAAAAATAATGCTATAGGGTTGTATCAAATTGGTTCAGAGCAAAGTCAGTTTTCTGTTTTATTTAATCGTATTGCGGTGTATGAGCGTGAGTTAGCATTTGGCAGTCAAAAATTAAAACAAGATTTACAAAGATATGGCGATGAAATGCATGGGGAATTGATTCGTGCATTTAATGAAATGCTTGCGCAAGAATTGAGTCGTTCATTACAGTTATTTTTTTCATCGAGTGCATATACACACATAGATCACCTGTTCTTAGCAGGTGATACATCCCACCTTGCGCAATTAGAGCAACTGTTAGTAGAAAAAATAGATATACCCGTGCGCCTTGCTAATCCTTTCTTGGGTATGAAATTAGCCGCTGCAGTGAATCAATCCATATTAGAAATACAAGCACCTTCATGCTTAGTTGCAGCTGGGCTCGCATTAAGCAGGATAGAAATATGAATATAAATCTCTTGCCATGGCGGGAGGCGCGTCGGTTAGCGCGTAAGCGGTCATTTAATCAATCCTTAGTGCTGTCAGCTTTACTAGGAATATTAGTTGCGTTTGTGATCATGCTGGCATTAGAAAATATGTTGGCTAAACAATTGTCGAGAAATACTATTCTTGAAAATGAAAATCATAAGCTTGATGTGCAGATAAAAGAAATTGCCGCATTAGACGAAGAAATAAAAAAATTAAAAGACCGAGAAGAGACGATTAAAAATTTGCAAGCGATACGGTATCAACCAGTGCATTTGCTTGATGAATTGATTGATTTGACACCAAGTGGAGTAATTTTAAAATCCATTAAGCAATCAGAAATCATTACTGTCATAGGCTTTGCACAATCAAACGCACGTATCTCTGAGTTTTTGCACAATATAGAGATGGATTCGCGTTATTTAACTAAGCCTACGCTACTAGAAAGCAAGTTAACTCCTTATGGGCAGGGTAAAGAGCAAAGAAAATTATTTGAATTCACTGTGACTTTAACCAGCTTGTCTCAGCCGCGTGAAAAATGATGCAAGACACCGTAGAAAAATTAGTGGGCTTAAAGAATATCAGTGCGCAATTTCAAAATTTGGATGGCGTGCATCCTGCTCTTTGGCCTCCAGTACCTCGCTATATAGTTCTGCTTTTGACTTTTGCTATGGTCGTTGTGGTCAGCTATTTAATAATTTTTTCATCGCTATGGGACGAATTCAATCTCTTAGTAGCAAAAGAAGAAGAACAAAAAAAAGAATTGGTCAGTAAATTCACTAAAGTGAATAGCCTTGAGCAATTACGTGAGCTGAAATATTTAAGTATGCAGCGTGTTTCTATATTTGAGCAGCAACTGCCTGACAAGGCATCGATGGATGCAGTTTTATCTGAAATTAATCAAGCTGGTGTGAATCGAGGTTTGCAGTTTGAGTCATTTAAACCAGGCGACATAGAAACTAAAGAATTTATAGCTGAGTTACCTATCACCATAAAAATGACAGGTAATTATCACGCATTAGCAGGTTTCGTTAGTGATGTTGCCAACTTATCGAGACTAGTCGTAATTGATCATATTGCTATGACAGCTGTGCGAGAGGGTATGCAAAACTTTGATGCGGTAGTTCGTATTTTTTATCAAAAAGAAGATGAAGGGTCTACTAAAAAAAAGAAAAAACAAATTGATAAGCCGCAGAGAGCAACAAGCTAATGAAACGTCCTTATCGCATTATTTTTTTGCCTGTGATGCTTTGTGCTTGCCAAGAATTACCGGAGCAAGATATCACTGAATGGATAAATAAAAATCAAGGTATTGCTACTGCTCGGATTACCAAGGCCATAGAACAAGAAAATCCCCAAGGGTTTACCTATCAGGCAAAAGATAGGATAGATCCCTTTGACATGAAAAAGATTTCAATATTGTTTTCAGCAGACCCATCGGCAGGAAATAATTTTCCTTCTGATATGCACAGAGCGAGAGAGGCACTTGAGCAATATGCAATCGATCACTTAAGAATGGTAGGCACCTTGCGGCGTCCCGGAAAAATCATAGCCTTAGTTGAAGTTGAAAAAATACTTCATCAAGTACGTGTTGGTAGTTATCTTGGTCAGGATATGGGTCGAGTCCTGAAAATAACGGAAGACGCCATACAAATAGAAGAAACAACGCAAGATGCAAATGGCGAATGGCGTAAACGCTTAGTTGAATTAAAAATGAAAGACAAATAGAAATGCGGAAAATACTATGTCATTTGTCGCAGTTTTGTGTAACAGTTTTTTTTGCAATAACAACTTCTGCCTATGCTGAACAAAATGCGATACAAAAAATAGAGGCGATGAAAGAGAATGAGAACGTGATTTTAAAAATCTCATTAAAAACACCTTTGCCTAACCCTCCTAAAAGTTTTTCTCTAGTCAAGCCGGCGCGCATCATCATAGATATTCCAGAAACCTTCAATAATAGCGGGTACAGCAAGCAGCTTATTAATCTTGGAGAATTAAACTCAGTCGATATTGTGCAGTCATCAGATCGTAGTCGGCTTGTTTTGAATCTGCAAAAAATGCAGAATTTTGATCTACAAAATAATCATCAACAATTAATTGTTCGACTTATCCCTGATGTATCTGTGGCCGCAAAAAAAATAGATAGTCAAATCGAATCGAATAAAGAATCTAATAAAATCGTGTTAGTAGCGCCCTACAGTAAAGTTGGATCAAATAAAATCGAAGAAGAAAAATCTCTAGTAGACGTAGATTTTCGCTCGGCTGGAAATGGAGCTGGCCGCATCATCGTAGATTTATCTAGTGCTCAGCAATTAGTGCATGTGCGTCAGCAAGGGCAACTTATCATTGCAGACTTTCCTAAATCTACACTGCCTGATGTGTTGCGCCGTAAATTAGACGTAAGAGATTTTTCTACGCCTGTACAAACGATTACGGCTTCTTTGCAAGCGGATATGGTGCGCTTACAAATTGAACCTACAGGTCTATGGGAATTTATGGCTTGGCAAACTGATAGACGTTTAGTTATTGAAGTTAGGCCAGTTAAACAAGATGGTGCACAAGCAGGTATGCAGAAGCAATACAAGGGTGAAAAGTTATCATTAAATTTTCAAAATATAGAAGTGCGTGCCTTACTACAAGTTGTGGCAGATTTTACAGGCTTGAATGTAGTAGCAAGTGATAGTGTGACGGGGAATCTGACTTTACGTTTAAAAGATGTGCCTTGGGATCAAGCACTCGACATCATCATGCAAGCGCGTAGCTTAGATATGCGTAAAAGTGGAAATGTACTGTGGATTGCACCTAAAGATGAGCTACTTACTAAAGAACGTTTAGAACTTGAGCAGCGAGCGCAAATATCTGAGTTAGAGCCTTTGGTGACTGAAACTTTTCAAATGAATTATCAAAAGGCAGATAGTTTTCGCCAAGTTTTTGGGCTAGATGGACAAATAGGTAGAGGGAATATTTTGTCGCGCCGCGGCAGTGCCTCTGTAGAGCCAAGAACCAATAAATTATTTGTAACTGACACAGCCTCGCGCTTAGATGAAGTGCGCAAACTCATACAACTCACGGATGTGCCCACTAGACAGGTGATGATAGAAGCGAGAATTGTAGAAGCGGATAATACTTTTAGTAAAAACCTAGGCGCTAAGCTAGGTTTTTTAGATCTAAGAGGATCATCCGGTGCAACGCCGGGAGTCAAATTACCACTTGGTACTAGCGCTTCAGTGACAGGTAATTATTTAGGAGTAGGAGAGCAAACCCTACAAGCTGCAACGACTGCTGGAAGTTTAATTCCCAATACACAATTTGTTAATTTGCCCGCTGGATCAATAGGCGGTTCTGCTCCTGGTAGTGTTGCAGTCAGTGTTTTTTCGGTTGGTGCTTTACGTTTTTTAAATATGGAGTTATCTGCGTTAGAAGCTGATGGCAAGGGTAAGATTATTTCTAGCCCACGAGTTGTCACTGCAGATCAACAGCCTGCATTGATAGAACAGGGAGAAGAAATTCCCTATCAACAGGCAACTAGTAGCGGTGCAACTTCAATACAATTTAAAAAAGCTAACTTGAAGTTAGAGGTGACACCGCAAATCACTCCTAACGGAAATATTATTTTGATGGTCGATGTGGCAAAAGATTCGCGTGGCAATCCTGCGGGTGGCAACTTTGCCATTAATACCAAGCATGTAAAAACCAATGTGCAAGTTGAAAATGGCGGCACAGTTGTATTAGGTGGAATTTTTGTACAGACACAAAAAGAATTAATCACCAAAGTCCCATTTTTTGGGGATTTGCCAGTGTTGGGACATTTATTTCGTAATGTCAGTTCGATCAATGACAAAACAGAATTATTAATTTTCATCACACCCAGGGTACTGAGCGATCCAATAGCAAATCGTAATTAAGCTGCGGCTTAAAATAGTAATGGCGTACGTTGTGCAAGCAATTCGCGCAAAACAGCCGCTATAGATGGGCATGAGCTGACCCTAGGCAATCTCTGTAGCCCCTTCCCAGCAGATCTCTAGGGATAGGATGAGATACACTCTCATTTATCCTAAGCAAAATAGGCTATTCCCCTAAAAAGGGTGGATAGCTGAGACTATCTTGAATCCGAATACGAATATTTTTTTAGTCGGCCTAATGGGTTCTGGCAAGACCACGATAGGGCGAGCGCTCGCAAAAAAACTGGGTAAGCGCTTTATCGATGCTGATCATGAAATTGAAGCTCGAACTGGAGCTTCCATTCCGCTTATCTTTGAAATCGAAGGTGAGGCCAGTTTTCGTCAGCGCGAAGCCGATGTTATTCGCGACCTGACTGCGCAAGAAGGCATCGTACTCGCAACGGGCGGCGGGGCGGTGTTAGATGAGCAAAGTCGTCACTTTCTAAAAAACCGTGGCATCGTGATTTATTTGAATGCATCGATTAATCATATTTTGCAGCGGACTAGTCACGATAAAAATCGCCCTTTATTACAAACTGCCGATCCTAAAGCGCGCATAGAAGAACTCGCTCGTCAGCGTGGTCCCTTGTATCAAGAGGTTGCGCACATCACCTTAGAGACAGGCCGGCCTAACGTACAATCCGTTGTTCACACTATTTTGACAAGACTAGGGCTTGATACTCCAGTTACACCTGCACCTGATTCAGCGTCTACTCCATCCCTATGACACAGCAACCTTCTGTTTTTGCTCATCTCACCGTCGCACTTGAAGAGCGTAGCTATCCTATTGTGATAGGTCACGGTGTGCTTGATGCTGCAATAATTAATACACATATTACCGGCAAAAAAATTGCCATCGTCACCAATGAAGTAGTAGCACCGCTCTACTTGGATAAAGTGATGACGATGCTGAGAGACTTAGGGAAAACGTGTTTCCCTGTGATTTTGCCAGACGGTGAAGAAGAAAAAAATGTCGACAATCTCATGCATATTTTTGATGTGCTATTGAAAAATAAATGCGATCGTAAAACGACTTTAATTGCTTTAGGTGGTGGAGTCATTGGTGATATGACAGGTTTCGCTGCAGCGACCTATATGCGAGGCGTGCCATTTGTACAAATACCCACAACGTTGCTTGCACAAGTCGATTCATCTGTAGGTGGTAAAACAGCGATTAATCATCCTTTGGGTAAGAACATGATTGGTGCGTTTTATCAGCCCCAAGCGGTGATTGCAGACACTGCCACCTTAGCAAGTTTGCCTGATAGAGAATTATCTGCTGGCTTAGCGGAAGTGATTAAACACGGCGCTATTATTGATAACCATTTTTTCACTTGGTTAGAAACCAATATGGAAAAACTTGTAGCGCGTGATGAGCAAGCATTAGCCCATGCCATTCAACGTTCTTGTGAAATTAAAGCTGATATTGTTCGGCAAGATGAACGTGAAGGTGGATTGCGTGCGATTTTAAATTTTGGTCACACATTTGGTCATGCGATAGAAGCTGGTTTGGGATACGGCGTATGGTTACACGGAGAAGCAGTAGGCTGTGGCATGGTGATGGCGGCAGATTTATCCGTGCGACTAGGAACGTTAGACGCGCATGATCAAAAAAGAATTGTGGCGTTAATTAAAGCAGCTGGATTACCAGTACAAGCTCCGGATCTGGGACTTGCACGCTGGTTGGATTTAATGGAAGTCGATAAGAAAAATGAAGGTGGCGAGATAAAATTCATACTCTTAAAACCTATGGGTTCTGCTTATATCACCAGTGTTCCATCCGAGATATTGCAGGAAACACTTAAGGCTTGTGTTTAAATGATGCAAACAGATTTTGAACATCATTTGGCGCCGTATGCATCGCGATCCTCAGATTCGCCGGGTCGCAAACATGCTGAATCAGCACCCGCTACACGTAGTGAGTTTCAGCGTGATCGTGATCGCATTATTCATTCCACTGCGTTTCGTAGGTTGGAATATAAAACGCAGGTTTTCGTTAATCATGAAGGCGATTTATTTCGTACACGACTCACACACAGTATTGAAGTCGCACAAATTGCACGTTCACTCTCACGCAATTTGCAGTTAAATGAAGATTTGGTTGAGGCCATCTCCCTAGCTCATGATTTAGGGCACACTCCATTTGGACATGCAGGGCAGGATGCACTCAACGCTTGCATGAAAGACTATGGTGGCTTTGAACATAATTTACAAAGCTTGCGAGTGGTCGATGCGTTAGAGCAGCGCTATGGTGCTTTTGATGGTTTGAATTTAATGTTTGAAACGCGCGAAGGCATTTTAAAGCATTGCTCTTTAGCGCATGCTAAAGAATTAGGTGAAATAGGTCAGCGCTTTATCGATCGAAAACAGCCTAGCTTAGAGGCACAATTAGCGAATCTAGCGGATGAGATTGCCTATAACAATCATGATATAGATGATGGTTTACGTTCTGGCCTATTAAGTACTGAACAACTAGAGCAAGTGGGTTTATTTTTGCGCTATCAATCTGAAGTGCATAAGCAATTTCCAGGCATTAGCGGTCGACGCGCTATTAATGAAATAGTGCGACGTATGATCAATGCCTTAGTTGTTGATCTGATAGAAAATTCAAGAAAAAATATTCAAGAAGCAGGTGTGAATTCAATTGCTGATGTGCGTAATGCTCAACCCTTGATTGCATTTTCTAATCCAATGAAACAAGAAGCGCAGGAATTAAAACGCTTCTTGCGAACTAATTTATATCAGCATTACCAAGTCAATCGCATGACGAGTAAGGCGCGTCGCATCATCACAGACTTATTCGGTATTTTTATGAGTGAGCCGCAATTGCTGCCGAATGATTATCAGCTACAAAATGAAGATATTCATCTTCAGGCACGTAAGGTAGCTGACTACATAGCTGGCATGACAGATCGTTACGCCATGCGAGAATATCGACGTTTATTTGCAGTTGATGAAATTTAAATCTCGATAATTCATTAAGAATAAAAACTTTTAAGCGGGTGAGCATAATCTGGCCAAGCAGGTTCGAAGAATCGTTGAACCATAGCTGTGGTCACTTCAGATAACTGACTAGGTTGCCACTTGGGTTGATGATCTTTATCAATCACTAATGCGCGCACGCCCTCTATCACCTCGCCATGTTCAAAGCAGCGACGCACCAGATTACGTTCCATACGCAAGCAATCTGCTAGAGACATATTTTTACTACGACGAATTTGTTCAAGTGTCACACACATCATGAGCGGTGAGCGCTTCTGCATCAGCGCTAAAGTTTTTTGCGCAAAATCGCTAGTATCTTTACTCAATGATTGCATGATAGCTTCAACAGTTTCATGAGAAAAATTCTGATCAATTGCAGTGCGCTCTTGCACTAAACGACTACTTGCGGGGTTGCCTGCAGTCTCATTACTATAAGTCGCAGCAAATTCTTTAATGTGTTGTCGAATATCTTTATTGGATGGGCATTGCACACAGTGCTCAAGTAGCTCAGCGAGTGCAGACGAAGGAATGAAAACATCTGCCAAATCTGCATAGATAGCATCCGCAGCCCCTATGGTCTCACCGGTCACGCCCAAATAAGTCCCGCATGCACCAGTAGCGCGTGAAAGAAAATAGCCGCCACCCACATCAGGAAATAATCCTATCGCGACTTCAGGCATAGCCATCTTAGTTCGCTCTGTCACTATCCGTAAACGACATGTTGGTCCGGCTTGTGCGATACCCATGCCACCCCCCATGACAATGCCATCCATGAATGCGATATATGGTTTAGGGTAGTGATGTACTAAATGATTGAGTGCATATTCTTCAGTAAAAAAATCTTCGATTAAGGCGCCACCTTGCATAGCATTAGCACCGCCTTTTTGATAAAAAAATCGTATGTCACCACCAGCGCAAAACGCTTTTTCGCTATTGCTACGCATGACAACTGCAGTAATATTTGTATCATCACGCCATGCTAATAGTGCGTGCGTTATGTCTCGCACCATCTCTAGTGATAAAGAATTCAAAGCTTGTGCACGATGTAGTGTGATGATGCCAAGTTGATTGCGGACTTCCGTGATGACGTGCTGTTCCATAATGTGACCTAATAAAAAACAGTAGTGTATAGGGATTTTTGTGGACATGAAAAAGGGCGCTTACGCGCCCTTGTTAGCTGATGCAATCGTAAAGCTACGCTGCTTCAGCATCCTGTATGGCATAGTTTTTTATGCCGTTATGCTGATGATTTTGAATTTTATCTTTATGTTTTAAAACTTGGCGATCTAACTTATCAATCAGCGTATCTATCGCTGCATATAAGTCTTGCGCTTCGCTTTCTACACGCAGATCTTTTCCCGGTAAGTGCAAATTGATTTCTGCTCGCTGTCGTTTTTCTTTTTCGGTAAGGGAGTCCACGGAAAGCATGACAGAGATGTCAATCACGTGATCGAAGTGACGGGTGACGCGCTCTAGTTTAGATTGCACGTATTCTCGAATAGCTGGTGTCAGTTCGAGGTGATGCCCACTGATAGTCAGATTCATACACAGCACTCCTTTGCGTTGCGTCACTGGAGGATCCGGCATGGCCGCTGGCGCAAACCAGGCGGAACACAGTAACCGTTAAAAACTGGAAAATCTTATAAGGACTTGCGTAAATTCACAGGCGGGATTTTCAAAGCCTCACGATATTTTGCTACCGTACGCCTTGCAACCACCATTCCCTGTTCAGCTAGCATATCCGTAATTTTGCTATCGGAAAAAGGATTTTTTGAGTCTTCAGCTCCTATCAATTGTTTAATCAATGCGCGAATGGCTGTTGAAGAAGCTTCACCACCCGCCTCCGTTGCTACATGGCTGCCAAAGAAATACTTCAGCTCATACATACCATGTGGGGTAAGCATGTATTTCTGTGTTGTGACACGTGAAATAGTGCTTTCATGCAAACCCAGTGTATCAGCAATTTCCCGTAGCACAAGAGGTCTCATAGCAACTTCGCCATGAGAAAAGAAATTACGTTGTCTCTCTACTATCGCTTCAGCCACCCTTAGTATGGTATCGAAGCGTTGGCGCATATTCTTAATCAGCCATTTCGCTTCTTGTAACTGGGTTGTTAGTGAGCCCTCACCTTTACTTTGCTTGAGTATATTGGCGTACATAGCATTCACCCTCAGCTTAGGCATGACATCACGATTTAATGTCACCTGAAATCCATTTTTTGACCGTTTGACAATGACATCAGGTACAACATAATCGGAAGCATCGCCTGCAAAGGGGGCGCCTGGATGGGGATTGCAGCGACGAATCACTGCTTGCGCTTCACGCAAATCTTCATCATCACAATCGAGTAGCTTTTTCAATTTATTGAACTCGCGCTGCGCAAAAAGTTCAAGATGATTTTCTACTAAGGTCAGTGCCATACGACGCGTGACCATAGGAATTTTTTCGAAGCGACGGATTTGTAGAGATAAACACTCAGGTGCATTACGCGCACCAACACCGGCTGGATCAAAGCTTTGTAGCAGCTTTAATGCGACCAGCATTTCATCCATGTCGATTTCCAGTTCTTCAGGTAATCGTTCAAGGATGGTATCAAGCTCTTCTTCCAAATAACCGTTATCGTCCAAAGCATCGATGAGTAACTCAACTAAAGCGCGATCACGGCGGTTATCAACGGTGACAGAAACTTGTTCTAAGAGATGTTCACGCAAAGTGCGTTCATGCGCTTCTAGTTGCGGACGTGAACTTTCATCATCAGGCGCTTTGGAATTACGTGACACATCATCAAAACTCCATTCTGCTTCGCTGCTACCACCTTCTTCGCCACCTGCGGGTGCATCAAAGCCACCTTCCTCACCTTCAGAAGCGGGGCTACTGACTTCGTTATCACTCATAGGTTCAGGTGAACTAGTCAGACTTTGTTGACTGATAGCGCCATCTGCTAATAAGCGTACTGAGTTATCGAGTGGATCGTCTAATCTTTCTAGTAAGGGGTTATCTGTGAGAATTTGCTCCAGCTCCTGATGCAACTCAAGCGTAGATAACTGCAGTAGCCGTATGGACTGCTGTAGTTGCGGCGTAAGCGCAAGATGTTGTGAAACACGAAGCTGTAGGGTTTGTTTCATGGGCTTCTATAATCACATACGGAAATTTTCGCCGAGATAAACACGACGTACCGACTCGTTAGCAATAATTTCTTGCGGACTACCCGAGGCTAAAACACTACCTTGGTTAATAATATATGCGCGATCGCAAATGCCTAGTGTTTCACGCACATTGTGATCAGTAATTAAAACACCTATGCCACGCGCTTTTAAAAAACTCACAATACGCTGAATTTCAATCACAGCGATGGGATCAACACCAGCAAACGGTTCATCTAATAAAATAAAACGCGGATTAGTCGCTAATGCACGTGCGATTTCTACACGACGTCTTTCACCACCAGATAAAGACAGTGATGGATTATCACGTAACTTCGTTATCTGTAATTCTTCTAGTAGGGCATCTAAACGTTGTTCTACTTGTGCGCTTTGTAGTGGTTTGCCATTTTCTTTTTGTAGCTCTAATACAGCGCGAATGTTATCTGCTACGGAAAGCTTTCTAAAGACTGAGGCTTCTTGTGGTAAGTAAGATAAACCACGTTCTGCGCGTCTATGGATGGGAAGGTTAGAAATATTTTCTTCATCTAAAATAATTTCACCCGCTTCAGATGGCACTAAACCAACTATCATATAAAACGATGTTGTCTTACCCGCGCCATTCGGGCCCAATAAGCCTATGACTTCGCCACTACTGACATCTAAGCCTACATCGCGCACCACTTGTCGGCTGCCATAAGTTTTTTGCAGCCCACGTACATGCAATTTACTAATAGGCTTATTTACCATCGCGTGATTTATCTTCATTGCGTGGTTGAATCACCGCTTTGACACGGCCCCCGCTAGGTTTAGCATCGCCACTTGTAGAGTTAGTGACGGTATAAAATTCTGCACGGCTATCGTAGGAAATATAATCACCTTCGACTTCATCTGTGGGTCTACCGCTATCCAACATTTTTACTTTAGCTTGTTTAAATAATTTAGCGATTTCAGTTTTACTATCATATTCAATACGATCTGCTGCATAACCTTCTATCCATAAATCTTTGCCGCCATCGCGCTTTTGACGAAACCTTGCAGTATTGCCAGCTGCAGCATATAAGGTCGCATGTTGATTGCCCGCTGCATCTTGTTTTACTACGAGCTTTTCACCATGCATGACTAACGTACCGCGCGTTAAAACGACGTTCCCATTAAAAATGTTGATTTGTTTGTTTTCATCATAAGACATTTGATTTGCTTCAACATTAGTAGGCTTATCAAAGTCAGCTTTTTCAGCATGCACAACAGAATTAGCCATACCAAGTACTAAGGCTAATAGTAAGAAATGAAATGATTTGCTTGGGTAGTGTGTTGTCATTTTTTCTATCGACTCGCTATGCTGATTCGTTGATGTTTAACGTTTGGCTGGTGACATGAAGGACCCATGGACTTCACTATTAAATGATAAAAGATGATGGGCATTATCAGCTACCATGCCTACACCACTTAAACTAGAGTGTCCTAAAGTGAGTGTGGCTTTCTTGGTTGTTGTGACTAGATCACGATTCGGTAAAGCTAGTAAATATTCTGATTCCACTATCAGCGTTTCATTACCTCTTGCTTGTGGTTTTTCCATTTTTACGTTGTCATGAAAATGTAGCTGACTGTGATCACCATTCACAACCAAACGATCTGATCGTAAAGTCATGGGCGGGTGCTTATCGGAATAACTCACTACCAAAGGTTGTAAGACGGTGCTGGAATCATCTTGTGGATGATGAATAAGTTTAGCGCCACGCATTCTGATTTTTGCATTGCCATCAGCACCAATTTTTACGTAATCAAAATTTTCTACATAATAATCAGGTTGCGTACGTTGACTATGATCTTTTGCATCGCTACCTGAACGACGTGTCATCTCAAGCGCCCAAAAACTGATTGCTGCAAAAATAGTAATCGCAGCCAAAAGTATTAAAGCAGGATAACGACGTCTACGTTCTATCATTTTAGATACGACGCTAACGCCGTCTCGTAATTATTTTGTGCGCGCAAAATAAAATCACACACTTCGCGCACTGCGCCATGACCACCACGCGCTTGCGCCACATAATGTGCACGCGCTTGCACTTCAGGATGGCCATTCGGAACGCTTACAGCAAAACCAACGCGCGTCATAACAGGTAAATCAATTACATCATCGCCCATGAAGCCACACGCTTCAGCGCTAAGATGTAAGTCTTCTAGTGTTTGTTCAAATGCTATGCGTTTATCATGCACGCCTTGTTTGAGGTGTTGTATGCCTAGGTCAGCTGCACGTCTAGCTACGATCGCAGAATTACGAGCACTGATAATGCCAACTTGCACGCCATACTCTTGCAGTAGCTTTATGCCGTGTCCATCTAAGACATTAAACGTTTTAACTAATTCACCTTCTGCGCCATAACGTAAGCCGCCATCAGTCAACACACCATCTACATCAAAAATCATTAATTTGATTTTTTTTGCACGTTCTAAAGCAGCACTGAACTGAATGCTAGACATTAAATCACCTTAGCGCGTGTTAAATCATGAATATGTAAAGCGCCCACTAAGGTGCCATCTTTTTCAACTACCAACACTTGGTTAATGCGGTGTTTCTCCATCAGTTCTACTGCATCCACAGCAAGTTGCTCGGGGCCCAGTACGCGTGGTTTGGTGTGCATGACTTCTTTTATAGGCGAGCGCGAAAAATCTTTGCCTTCTTCTATCAGTCTGCGTAAGTCACCGTCTGTGAATATGCCGACCACATGATTCGAGTCATCCACAATGGCCGTCATCGCCAGACCTTTGCGCGTGACTTCAAGTAAAGCGGCTGGAAGTAAAACATCTGGATGTACAGCAGGTATGTCGTCACCAGTGCGCATAATGTCGCGCACATGAGTGAGTAAGCGTCGACCCAATGCACCACCTGGGTGTGAGCGAGCAAAATCTTCTTCTCGAAAACCACGTGCATCGAGTAGTGCGACAGCGAGTGCGTCACCCAATGCTAAGGTGGCGGTGGTGCTGGCAGTAGGGGCGAGATTAAGTGGGCAGGCTTCTTTCGCTACGGCGATATTCAAATGCACATGCGCCAGATTTGCTAGTGAAGATTCCGGTTTGCCTGTCATAGAAATCAGCGTGGCACCGAGTCGTTTAATGACAGGGACGATGGCGAGTAATTCTTCCGATTCTCCGGAGTTGGAGATGGCAATTAAGACATCGGATTCGGTCACCATACCAAGATCACCATGCGCAGCTTCAGCAGGATGCACAAACATGGCGGGTGTGCCGGTGGACGCTAAGGTGGCGGCGATTTTTCTAGCGATGTGGCCAGATTTGCCCATGCCAGAAACCACCACGCGGCCTTGGCATTGCAAAAGAATTTGGATGGCAAGAGCAAATTCACTCTCTGCAGAGGTGCCTAGTCTGTCCTTTAAAGCCAAAATGGCATCGGACTCTATTTGCAGGGTTTCCCTTGCCAACGCCAATGCGCGACTTGCGCTATTGTTGTCTAAGCGCTGCAGTAACTTTTTATCATGGGTTACACTCATGCGCGAAGTATAGCCCAAACTTTTAAGCAAAAAACCTGCCAGTCATAATAAAAGATCTCTAAAGGAAAATTTAGTCCCTGTAGTTTGTCCTACAGGGGGAAATCTTAAATCGCGGAAAAAGATGTTTTCAGCCTTAGAACTTACGCTCATTTTATTGGTCGCCGCTGTATTGGGGGTGGTGGCCTTTCGTATGCTGCATCTGCCGCCTATGTTGGGCTATCTGACCGTCGGGATTTTGATCGGGCCGCATGCGCTAGGTTTGGCCAGTAATAGCGCCACCACGCATTTGCTAGCGGAATTCGGCGTGGTTTTTCTGATGTTCTCGATAGGCTTGGAGTTTTCGCTGCCCAAGCTGTTGTCTATGCGCAAAGCGGTGTTTGGCTTAGGTATGGCGCAAGTGGTATTGACGACCGGTGTCGCCATGTTGTGCGGTTGGCTGATGGCGGGTTTATTACCCCAGACCTTTGATATAGGTTGGGGTGCATCTTTTGCGTTGGGTGGTGCGTTGTCTATGTCATCCACTGCCATCGTATTAAAAATGCTGACTGAGCGACTGGAGTTGGAGACAGATCATGGACGTCGCATCACGGGCATTTTGTTATTTCAAGATTTAGCCGTCGTTCCTTTGCTGATTCTGGCGCCTGCAATAGCGCATCCTGGTGGCGATCTATTACAAACATTAGGTATCGCCGCACTCAAGGCAGCCCTCGTTTTGTTTTTGCTGCTCTACCTTGGTCATCATTTATTACGCCGCTGGTTTCGTATCGTAGTGCAACGACGATCTCAAGAACTGTTCATGCTCAATCTCTTGCTCATCACCTTGGGTGCAGCATGGATTACAGAAATGGCGGGACTCTCACTCGCATTGGGTGCGTTTATTGCCGGTATGTTGATCTCGGAAACGGAGTACAGACTTCAGGTTGAAGAAGATATCAAACC
>JAXISQ010000003.1:0-25170 GCA_034680505.1 Noviherbaspirillum sp. | reverse complement strand
TCACCTGTTTATCCAAACTAGCGGATCAATCGCCCGCCCTTGATGTCTCATCTCAAAGTATAAACCCGAATGCTCATTGCCGCCGCTATTACCCGCAGCTGCGACCACTTCTCCTATTTTGACCTTGTCACCGGGCCGCTTAAGCAAGGACTGGTTATTACCGTAAATCGTAATGTATTGACTGCCGTGATCAATAATTAAGAGGTTACCAAAGCCACGCATCCAATCTGCAAAGATCACCACACCATCGGCAGCTGCTTTTACATCTGTCCCTTCACCTGCCTTGATGAATAGACCTTTCCAACTTGGCCCATCATTGCGTTTCGATCCAAAACTGGCAACCAATTCTCCTTTGACAGGCATACGTAATTTGCCACGTAACTTCGCAAATTCATTATTGGTATTAATATCAGGCGAGTGATCTTCTTCAGTTTCAGTAGCAGATGATGGTTTAGATTTAGTACTATTACTCGCCTCTTTCTCAGCATTTTTTGCAGCTGGTTTTTCGACTGATTTTTCAGTTGAACGTTCACGTGCGGCAGTCACTTCTTTAGATTGTTTAGCGCGTTTTTTTGCTAGTGCAGCAGCTTCTTCAGCTTTTCTTTGTTGCGCAATTAAATTAGTCAATCGATCAACTAAAGAAGCGAGACGCTCTTCATCTTTAGCGAGGTTGCCTGCTTCTTTGCGTTGATTTTGTAATTTACTAGAGAGCTTAGTGACTAAACTTTTTCGATTATTTTTTTCTTTCTCAAGCAAAGCTTTTTGTTCACGTTGTTCTTGCGCGATTTCTTCTAGAGCTGCGCGCGCTTCTTCTGCTTTCGTTTTATTTTCTTCGACTTTACGAAGATTATTATCTAGCTCAGTGATGATTTTGCTTTGTGCTAACGAGACATAACCTAAGTAACGTAATTCACGACCAATTTCATTTGGGTTTTCACCCGATAGCATGAGCTTAAGATGATCTTGCTGTCCGTTTTGATATTGATTTCGAAGAATCTTACTCAGTCGTGCGCGTTGTTTAACAATACTCGCTTCTAATTCTTGCTGATTTTTTGATAATACAAGCAGTTGCGTTTGCGTCTTCGCTTGCTCTGCACTTAGCTCGCGCAAACTACGATTTGCATTTGAAATGGCAGCTTCGGATGCGGCCAAAGCATCTGCTGCATGGGTGTGTGCTTTTTCAGTTTTAAGTATGTTTTCTTTTAATTCGCTGAGTTTTTTGCGTAAATCAGCGCGCGTTTCTTCTGCAATTTGTTTTTGTCTAGCGCGCTCGCTTAATTTGCTTGCGGGTTCAGCGTGCAGAGCTATCAACGGCCACAGTAATGTGGACGCAAGCAAAAAAGCAGAGTACTTATTGTGCAGTCGCATGTAGTTTTATTTAGCCTTACCTTGGCTTGCAACGGCTAGTTGTGCTGCAGCGATAGCTGCTGGATCGCCGAGATAGTAATGTCGTATGGGTTTGAGTTGAGCATCTAATTCATAGACCAAAGGCTGACCATTTGGAATATTGAGACTAACAATATCTTGATCGCTCATGTCATCCAGATATTTTATTAATGCACGCAAGCTGTTCCCATGTGCGGAGATTAAGATGCGTTTGCCAGATAAGATGGCAGGAGCAATTGCATCGTTCCAGAAAGGCATGACACGAGCAACGGTATCTTTGAGACATTCAGTTAGAGGGATCTCTTGCGGGCTGAGCGATGCGTAACGAGGATCATGGAATGATGAGCGGGCATCATCCTGTGCTAAAGGTTGAGGTGGAATATCATAGCTGCGGCGCCAAATCATGACTTGATCATCGCCGTATTTTGCAGCTGTTTCAGACTTATTTAGCCCTTGTAATGCACCATAGTGCCGCTCATTTAGGCGCCAGCTGTGAACGGTTGGGATCCACATTAAATCCATGGCATCCAGAGTCAGCCACAAAGTACGTATGGCGCGTTTTAATACAGAGGTGTAAGTTAAATCGAAGGTGAATCCAGATTCAGCCAATAATTTGCCTGCATGGCGCGCTTCAGCCACGCCTTTTTCAGTCAAATCAACATCGGTCCAGCCAGTAAAACGGTTTTCTAGATTCCAGGTAGATTCGCCGTGGCGCATGAATACGATTTTGTACATGTTATGTCGTGCTTTCGCGGGAAGAAAAAGGGAAAATGAAGCTTGAATTGATTTCTCTCTTCTATTTTATAATGCAAGCTTGTTTTAAACGATGGGAACTTTGTGAAATTCTTGATTGATAATATTTGGCTTATCCTGATTGCGCTGTTATCTGGCGGCGCATTAGCCTGGCCCGCTCTATCTCGTAGCAAGCACAGTGTCTCGACTTTAGAGGCAATTCAGCTCATTAACAAAGGCAAGCTACAAATACTTGATGTGCGTTCGACAGAAGAATATTCAGCCGGCCATCTACGTGCCTCCAAACATATTCCATTAAAAGACCTAAAGAGTCGACTCGGTGAATTGAATAAATCTGAGGCTGTGTTGGTTGTTTGCGTGAGCGGTACTCAGTCTTTGCGGGGCAGGCATCAATTGGCGCAAGCAGGGTTTCAAGATGTGTATAGCCTGGAGGGTGGAGTAACGAAGTGGCAGACTGAGGGACTACCAATTGCCAAATAAAGGGAAACAACAATGAGCACAAAAGTGATCATGTACAGCACTGCGGTCTGCCCTTATTGCACGCAAGCTGAAAGACTATTAAAAGCCAAAGGGGTGGATGAGATCGAGAAAATTCGCATTGATCTTGATCCCGCACAGCGCACACTGATGATGGAAAAAACCGGTCGTCGTACCGTGCCTCAGATTTACATAGGCGAGACCCATGTCGGTGGATTTGATGATTTGTCTGCTTTGGATCGCGAGGGTAAACTCATGCCTTTGTTGCTAGGCGCCTGATTTACTCCTTTTGTGTTTTGTAGCTGAATTGAATCAGCATATTTTTATCCATTGAATAGAAAGTATTTATGTCAGACCAGAACCAACAGCCTGTTTTCAATATTCAGCGTATTTATTTAAAAGACTTATCGCTAGAACAGCCTAACTCCCCCTCGATTTTTTTGGAACAGGAAGGTCCTGGTATTGAAGTCGCGATAGACATAGGTGATGAAAAATTAAGCGACAATATTTTTGAATCAACGATCACTATTACGATTACTGCAAAAATCAAAGACAAAGTCGCCTTTTTGATTGAATGCAAACAAGCTGGAATTTTTGAGGCTAGTAACATTCCTGAAGGCCAGTTAGAGCCATTACTAGGAATTGCATGCCCGAATATTTTGTATCCTTATTTGCGTGCAAATATTGCCGATGTTGTCACACGCGCAGGTTTCCCACCTATACATTTGACCGAAATTAATTTTGAAGTCTTTTATCAACAGCGCAAAGCAGCTTTAACCCAAGCTGGTAATGGCGCAGTTGCGCCGCATTGAAAATCTCTACTGTGAACATACTGCGACTTTTCTTAATTGGCTTGTTGGCATTGCTGGCAACAGCACATGCAGCGGATGTGGAATTCAAATCGGTAGGTTTGACACCCGCAGTCATGTTTGATGTGCCTAGCCAAAGAGGTCGCAAGATGTTCATTGCTCCTCCCGGCATGCCAGTTGAAATTGTTTTGGTTAATGGTGAATGGTCGCGTGTGCGTGATTTGTCGGGTGAACTAAGTTGGGTAGAATCGCGCGCACTGACTAATCAAAGAAATTTAATCGTTGAAGTGCCGCAGGTAACAGTACGTGCTACGGCCAGTGAGTCAGGCGCTGCTGTGTTTACTGCTGCTAAAGGCGTATTACTTGAACTTGCAGAACCGATTACTTCTAGCTGGATTAAAGTAAAACATCGTGACGGTGAAACCGGTTATCTCAAAGCATCTGAGGTGTGGGGAGAATAAATTTTCTCTACTGCGCATAACTTTTTCATATAGCCTTTTTTCGGCAATCCCATGAATATCAGCATACTAGGCGCAGGAGCCTGGGGTACTGCATTAGCAATCGCCATATCACGCCAACATCAAGTCATGTTGTGGGGGCGCGATCCTGATGTCATGCATCACATGCAAACTAAACGTGAAAATATAAAACGTTTACCTGCATCGACCTTACCAGATGCTTTAACTCTGACTTCAGATTTACACGAAGCACTCTCTCATGCAGAACAAGGCTTATTAATACTCGCAACATCAGTTGCAGGATTGCGACCTACTTTACAGAAAATTAAAACGCATAATCTCCCTAATGTAGTTTGGTTATGTAAGGGAGTGGAAGCGCATACAAATTTATTACCGCATCAAATTGTGCATCAAGAGTTGGGTGATCAAATTTCCTGCGGTGCTTTATCTGGCCCTTCCTTTGCGCAAGAAGTGGCTGCTGGATTGCCATGTGCTTTAACCATAGGTTCTTTGCATACTGGATTGTGTGAACAAGTTGTTACTGCAGTACATGGCGGGTCAATTCGCGTGTATTCCACCGATGATTTAATTGGTGTTGAAGTGGGTGGCGCTGTTAAAAATATTCTTGCGATTGCAACCGGCGTAACAGATGGACTAGGTTTAGGCATGAATGCACGTGCTGCATTAATTACGCGTGGTTTGGCTGAGATCGTAAGACTAGGCGTTGCTATGGGTGGACGTGCCGAAACTTTTATGGGTTTAACAGGCATGGGCGATTTGATACTTACCTGTACTGGCGATTTATCACGTAATCGACGTGTGGGCTTGCAACTGGCGACTGGTAAGTCGCTAGAGACAATTACTGCTGAATTAGGTCATGTTGCAGAGGGTGTGCATAGTGTTACGGCTATCTTGGATTTAGCGCAATTATATAAAGTTGATATGCCAATTGTAGATGCAGTATCTAGAGTTTTATTTCAACATGAATCACCTAAGCAAATGGTGCAACGATTGTTGGCACGTGAAGCACGAGTAGAAGCGAACTAATAGTAAGTCATAAAAATTACGTACTCATCAGCGCGTAATTATCAAGTAAATCAATATTACTCCCTCTCGTTTTATCGCTCTTGTATATTAATGCTGCGAGTTATGAAATTTCAATTTTTTCGATGTTCGAATATTTGGTCGAAACACAAAGCTATACCGAGAGTTTTCTAAAGCATGCTAATTATTGCTGCACGTACAAATGATATGAGTAATTATCTATGTCATTAAAAGTATGATTGCGATAGCAAAGTATTTTTATTCACTATGGGCACTTTTCAAGACTACTGCAATCCAATTCTTGCATAAGCCATGAAGACTATTGCCGTGTTCCTCGAAAAATAAACCGAGGAGTGATTAACGATATTTAAAAATACATAGCTATGAAACTAACCTATAAGCATTATCAAACCTTGCTTAAGGCAAAGGGTTTTACTTTAGTAGAAATTATGGTGGTGGTAGTCATCATGGGCATATTGGCTGCACTTGTAGTGCCTAAGATGATGGGGCGTACCGATGACGCACGCATACTGGCAGCAAAGCAAGACATTGCAACCATTATGCAAGGACTGAAACTGTACCGTCTGGATAATCAACGTTACCCAACCTCGGGACAGGGTTTGCAAGCACTTATCACCATCCCAACAAGTTCGCCGATACCTACTAATTGGAAAGTAGGTGGTTATCTGGACCGCTTAAGTAAAGACCCATGGGGAAATTTCTATCAATATCAATCACCAGGATCGCGTGGAGAAATTGACGTATTTTCTTTTGGGGCAGATGGTCAGGCTGGTGGTTCCGGCATAGATGCAGACATAGGGTCGTGGATGGATTAGTACGCTATGCAAATGCAGGTTGGTAATGGTTGGTATGACAAGAAGCGTTCGATTGGATTTACCTTACTCGAATTACTGATCGTAATGCTGATTATGGGTGTGGTATTAGGTGCGGTTGGCTTGAACGCAGCGCAGACAAATAAACAAGTACTACAACAAGACGTACAGCGATTAGCTGCACTCATGCAATTAGCTCGCGATGAGGCAATAGTAAAAAATCGCTTGATAGCATTAGAGCTTGATGCAAATCGTTACCGTTTCTTCATTAAAAATGATAATGGCTGGCAGACATTGCAAGACGATGTATTGCATGAGCGTGAATTCAAACTAAGCCCTATAGTATTTTCTTTGATGCATGGTGCAAGCAGTCTTTCTACATGGCGCTTAGTGTTTGGAAGAGATCCAGTTGATCAACCTTTTGTCTTGGCTTTACAGTACGCGCAATTTTCTTACAGCATAAGTGCAGATGGTATAGGTCATTTCAGAGTTGATTAATATGACCAGGAATTTTTTTAATAAAGGATTTACTTTGTTAGAAGTGCTGGTCGCATTGAGTATTGTGGCAACTGTGATAGGTGCAAGTTTACGAGCTGTGGGAAGTTTGACGCAAAACAGTCGTGATTTGCGTTTGGCATTATTTGCCACTTGGTCTGCAGAAAACAGGTTAAGTCAGATACGCTTAGCGCGTGAATGGCCGCCACTGGGTAGTCGGCAATTTGCCTGTAATCAAGCAGATATAGAATTGATTTGTAAAGAAGATATTGTAGACACACCTAATCCGGCTTTTCGTAAAGTCGAGGTTTCAGTATATGCAGCACAAGATGGTGGTAGAAGCATCATGATGTTGTCGCAGATTGTTCCCTATGAAAAGTAAGCAAAGGTCTGCATCAACATGTGGACTCACACTCATAGAGTTATTAGTAGCAATAGGCATACTTGCATTTATTGCTGTACTAGGTTGGCGTGGATTAGAGTCTTTAATAAGAACACGCAGTAGTTTGGATCAGGAGTTAGAGCAAACACGCAATTTACAAATTATTTTTGCGCAATTGCAAAATGATTGTGCGCATATAGTGCACGCAAGTTTGATAGATGGGCAAGCGCCACTCATTTTGGATCGCAACCAGCTTAGCTTGGTTCGAGAAGTTTTTTCGGAGACGATGCCAACCACATTGCAATGGGTGTCATACCGATTAGAAAATAATACTTTATACCGTGTGGTTAGTCCTGCCACACGCGATTTGCAAGCATTACAAGCATATAGGCTACAACTTCATACCAATAGCAACGCCATTAGTTCGCACGTTATATTAGAAACAGGCATACAAAATTTTACTCTACGTGTGTGGGCAAATGATGGTCGTGGATGGATTAATCAAAAAGATATGCTTGCATCGACGACGGCCTTAGTATCGCGCGGTTCACTCATGAATCCACAGGCAGGTACGACGACAAATAACATTACTTGGCGTGGCGTGGAAGTTTCGCTAAGTTTAATAAATTCATCTGGCGAATTAACCAAAGCCATCTTGCTCGGTGCAACATGAATAAGTATGTGCCGGCAAAAAATCCCCATAATCATCACCTGTATCAACATGGTGTGGCAATTATCACAGCACTGCTATTAACGGCACTGGCTATCACTATAGTTGCTAGCCTATTTTGGCAACAGCAAATCCAAGTGCGAGCAGTGGAAAATCAGCGCTTACAATTACAAAAACTGTGGATATTGCGTGGCGCATTAGATTGGGCAAAATTAATTTTGCGTGAAGATATCAAGTATTCCGCAACAGATAATTTAACTGAGCCTTGGGCAGTACCTTTGGCGGATACATCGCTGGATCAATATGTACAAAAAAATCAAGATCGCGAAATAGCACGACAGGCTATTTTGTCAGGAGCCATACAAGATGCGCAGTCGCGTTTAAATCTAACCGGATTAGCAACGGCTGGAAAAATCAATGAAAAAGAAATTTTAATTTTTGAGCGTTTATTAAATAGCTTACAAATAGAAACAACACTAGCAAGACAAGCTGCAAACTACATAGCAGCGAGCCAACAGAATGAATCTGGAGGAGTGAGTAGTTTGCGTTATTTAGGATTTCAATATCCTAACGACTTATTAACTATTGCAGGTTTTTCGCCTGAAATTCTTAATAAGCTAGAGAGTCATGTCATTTTTCTTCCTCGTGACACAGCGATCAATGCAAATACCGCATCAGAATTCGTATTATCAGCTGCGCTAGCACCACTTTCATTGTCCGATGCAAGAGCCCTGATAGTTAAGCGAACACAATCGCCCTTCAAAAATCTCAATGATTTAGCGGTACAGTTGTCTGGCACGCAAACATCTTTAGACGCTAACAAAATATCCTTAGATACAAATTTTTTTCTCGTGCATGGTCAGATCACTCTGCAACAAAATGGTTTACAAATAATAGCCTTAGTCGAGAGAAATACGCGCAACACAGAAGTAATTTGGGTAAGAGAAATCTAAGTGAATACAACGTGCCGACTGCTTACTCACTAGTTTTGCGTTTACCATCACGCCACATGACAAAAGAGAGTCATGATTGGCGCTTACACCCTCTTCATTTTGCTTTAATAGATAAAGCTGAAAATATTTTACAGAGCGGAGTAGCGAGTTTGCTATCGCTATCTGAGAAATTAAGTAAAGTAAAAAAGATTAATCTGATTTTTGCGGCAAGTGATGTCATCTTGCTCGATATCGCAGTGCCACCCTTATCGCCAGAAAAACTCAAATTAGCCTTACCTGCATTAGTAGAAAACAGCATCATTAGTGATCCTGCTAGTTGTCATATTGTGGCAGGTGCTGAAGTTAAGGGATTGCGTAGATTGGCTGTGATAGATCGTGCGTGGATTACTAGTGTCATAAATGCGCTGCAAAAAGATAGAGCAAAAGTATGTCATGCCTATGCCGCACAACTCTGTTTACCACTACATGAAAATAGTATCACTGCATCTGTAATAGAAATAGCTGATAAGGCAGATTTAAGTTTACGATGGCCAAATAATATGGCTTTAGGCATTGCACTTAGCAAAGAAAAAAATAGTCACAACATAGAAGACGATGTTGTTCGAACTTTACGTTTACTCACACAACAAGATCATAGTCGCCTTATTGTTGTAGCTGACAGAGTGTCTGCATACAGCGCAGCAATAAAATTATTTGTGCAAGATGCAGACAACATTCGGCATGATCAAAAGAGAAAAATACAAATCATTCAAGAGGATTGGGAAAGCTATTTAGCTGAGATGAAAAAGAGTGATGTAGATTTGATGCTGGGCTTGTCAATGCCTAAGCATGAAAATGCTGAATACTCAATCTGGAAATTACCTCTTACGCTTGTAGCATCATTGTTGATTTTAAATATTATTGCCTTGCATGTTGATTGGTGGCGTATGCGTCAAGAGAGTAAACAACTTTATGCCAATTTAGATCATGTCTATAAAAAACATTTCATGGAATCTGCTAGGCCAGATGAGCAAATAGTCAAACTACAAGAAAAATTACTCACACTGAGACAAAAGAAGGGAAGTCATAGTGCAGGAGATTTCATCAGTATGTTGGCCAACACCGCGAGTGTATGGAAAAAATTAATTCATGAAAATCAAAATACACCATCAAATTCGGCAGCTGCAAATTCTGGCGTAATCGCTGCGCAGGCTATTACTAAACTTGACTATAGTAATTCTGAGCTGAACTTAAGCATGAAATCAGCTATGGCGCCAGATAGTGAGCAAGCTAAGCCATTACTGACTGAGAACCATCTTTATCTCCAGAGCATAGAACGTACTGCTCAAGCACAATCTGATGTGGTGGTGTGGAATTTGCGGGCTAAACCATGATGAGATTGACGAGGTCTTTGTTAGCCTTTTGGAACGCAAAAAATGCAAAAGAAAAAAAACTAATATTTATTGTCAGTGGATTAGTACTCACGCTACTGTTATTAGTAATGTGGTTCATTCCCATTATTCATGAGCGTCAGCAATTAATTAAGCTACTGCCTGAATTGCGCCATCAAATAACACTCGCCGAAGTACAAGCACATCAAATTTCACTGCTTACAGATCAACAGGATAAAGTGAGTGAGCCAGAAATTTCTTTGGAAATGCTCAAGGAGAATTTAATTTCTGTCGGTTTAAATCCTAAGAAAATAATTGCCCAAAAAAATAACATCATATTGGAATTTGAAAATACTTCTTTTTCAAAGTTAATTGGATGGTCGCATGATGCACAAATAAAATTTCATTTGGTGGTGGTGGACGCAAGCATATCGCCATTAAATCAACTTGATCAAGTCAATGCAATTTTAACTTATAAGAAATTAATTTAATGCTGCGTATTTTCATATTAAGTATTGCGGCATTCCTTGTTTTTATATTGACGCTACTTATTTATTTGCCAGCAGTATATGTCAGCTATCTAGCTCAAGATAAATCACAAGGACGATATGCGCTAGAAGATGTGCGTGGCACAGTGTGGGAAGGATCTGCAATTTTTGTTTCTACGGCAGACCAAAATGGAACTCTGATGCCTTACCTGCCAGGGAGAATGGTATGGCATATATCGCCCATGCTGTTGTTAGGCCAAATTGACATACAAATTGAGAATGATGAGGCATTTACTGAAACAATAAAAATAAATGGAAATTGGAATCAGTGGCGTATCCATCCATCTGGCATTCGCTTAAGAGCTGAGCAACTAGCTTTGTTAGGCGCGCCATTTAATACCTTAAAGCTAAGTGGCGATTTATTGATGTCATGGCAGGAGTTACAAGTTGATTTGCAAGCTCAGCAAACTGAAATATTGGGAACAATACAAATAGATTTCAAAAAAATCGCTTCAGTTTTATCGCCGGTTAAACCCTTAGGCGAATATCAATTAAAAATTTCGTGTTTGAGATCTTATGCAAATGTACAACTACTCACTTTACGAGGTCCTTTGCAACTTCAAGGTCAGGGCATATTTAATCAAGGGCGCTTAAAATTTTCTGGTGAGGCTTATGCCGATGCCGGACAAGAAAAACAATTATCTCTTTTGTTAAATTTATTAGGGCAGCCTAAACAGGATGGGAATCCTAACCACATTGCACTTGAATTCAAATGAAATATGCTTCATTCCTTGCTCATATAGTGCGCATTCAATTTTACAAATTTTTCTTGGTTGGGTTTGTTTTGTGGAATGTTTTCAGCATTACTTGTTGGGCACAAGAGCCAAATAAAAATCAAGTCATCATGAATTTTGTAGGCGCTGATATAGAAACAGTAGTCAGAGCGATAGGCCACTATACAGGTACAACTTTTGTGATAGATCCGCGCGTCAAAGGAACGATTAATTTAGTTTCAGAAAAACCTGTGAGTAAAGCACAGGCCTTGGATATGCTGACCTCCGTGTTGAGGCTTCATACTTATGCTGTAGTGCGCATGTCTACCTTTACTAAGGTTGTGCCAGAGGCAGAGGCAAAGCAGCAAGCAAGTCCTGTGATTGCTGAGTCTACAAAAGGCGATCAAATTGCTACTCAAATTATTAAACTTAATCATGAATCTGCAGCAGGCTTGGTTAATGTATTGCGACCCTTAGTGGGTACAAATAATGCAATCAACGCAAATCCAGCAACTAATACACTCATTATTACGGATTATGCTGATAATCTAAAAAGACTAGCGCGCATAGTGGCGGCATTAGATGTGCCAACAATTGGTGAGCTAGATATCATAAAAATCCAGCATGCAATAGCTAGCGATATGGCTTTCATGATTAATCGCTTACTAGATCAAGGTGCAGGAATAAATGCACCTGGAATAAATGATGGTGGCAGAGTTTTTTTACTGGCAGATGCACGTACGAATAGTTTGATATTACGCGCTCCTACTTCGGCGAGAGGCAACTTAGCGCGATCATTAATTGCACGTCTAGATCAGCCGACTGCTCTGCCTGGTAATGTACATGTGGTGTATTTAAAAAATGCAGAGGCAATCAAACTGGCACAAGTACTGCGTGCTGTTGTTTTAGGTGAGGCTGGTGCAGCAACGCAAAACCTCAATTCAAATACCAATATCAACGCGAGTGCGACGACTAGTCAGTCATCACCAGTGATACAGAATTCATTGAGTACACCTTCTGTTAATTCTAGCGCCCCAACAGCACTTGCATCATCAACTGCAGTAAATCAAGCGCCACTAGCCGGTGGCGGAATGGCGGGTTTCATACAAGCCGATCCCACAACGAATACCTTAATCATTACTGCAAATGAAACGACTTATCGTAATTTGCGCATCATCATTGATCAGCTAGATGCAAGACGAGCGCAGGTTTATGTAGAGTCTTTAATAGTTGAAGTCTCTGCGAATACAGCAGCTGAATTCGGCGTGCAGTGGGCTGGCTTGTCAGGGAATACAGGGAATGGCATGCGTGTGGGAGTACTCACTGGATTTTCTACAGGCGGGAATAATCTTGCTACTCAAGCGGCTTCTATACTAGGCAGTGATCAAACAGCAATACCAGTAGGTAACGGCATTAACGTAGCTGCATTTAAACAAATGAATGGTCAGCTAACGTTGGGTGCATTAGCACGTGCATTAGAGAGTAATACCAAAGCAAATATTCTATCTATGCCGAATTTAATCACGCTCGATAATGAAGAGGCGCGCATTATTGTGGGTCAGAATGTGCCATTCATTACAGGGCAATTCACCACACCAGCATCTGGTGGTGGTGCAGGTGTTAATCCATTTCAAACAATAGAGCGGCGTGATATAGGTTTGTCATTACGTGTGCGGCCACAAATTTCTGAGGGCGGCACTGTAAAAATGGCGATTTACCAAGAGACATCGAATATTCAAGAATCGACTAGTTCTGGATTAATTACAAGCAAGCGATCAATTGATACGAATGTCTTAGTCGATAATGGACAAATCGTCGTATTAGGTGGTTTGATAGAAGATACCCAGAGCGATAGTGTAGAAAAAGTCCCTTTGTTAGGTGATATTCCATTACTAGGATATTTATTTCGCTATCAAACTAAAAAACGTGGCAAGACCAACCTCATGGTGTTTCTACGCCCTACGGTGATACGAACTAGCAATGAAAGTGTTGCTGTAGCTGGCGATCGTTACGACTATATGCAAGCTGCACAAGGTTCAACCCAGACAGAGAAAAATATTTTTTTACCTCAGCCTGAAGACCCGAAATTACCACCATTACAAAATGGTAAACCAGTAGGCGGTGCCTTACTAAAAAAAACTCCCCGTTATTCTCCAGATCAGTTTCTCTCTCCTGAATAAAATCATTTATTACGTATCTAAATTCAACATGGAAGTATTGATTAAGAATAATTCATTATCTTCATGAATCTTAGCGACCAATCACGTTTATTGCCTTTTTCTTACGCCAGAGATTTTTCTATTTTGGCGCAAGCAAATGAACATCAAGAGAGTGGTATTACATGTTGGATCACAGAATCTACACCTGCTACTGCAGTGGCAGAAATAAGTCGGCGTTATGGTGCAGTACAAATAAATAAAGTGACACCGCAAGAATTAGAAAATGCAATCAAGCTAGCCTATGCAGGTTCAGGCAATGATGCAGCGCAAGTCATTGATGCCTATGAAGCAGATTATGATTTAGCGCGGCTCATACAAGAAATGCCTGCAGTAGAAGATTTATTAGACTCGGTCGATGATGCGCCTGTAATTCGTATGATTAATGCGCTACTGACACAAGCTATACGCGAAGGTGCTTCAGATATACATATAGAGCCATTTGATCAAATTTCAGTTGTTAGATTTCGCATAGATGGTCGTTTGCGCGACATAGTTAGACCTAAAAAAACAATACATGCTGCATTGATTTCTCGTATAAAAATCATGTCTGATTTAGATATTGCAGAAAAACGATTGCCTCAAGATGGACGCATTACTTTACGTATAGGTGGCAGACCAATTGATGTTAGGGTTTCTACATTACCTACAGGGCATGGTGAACGTGCGGTATTGCGATTATTAGATAAAGAAGGTGGCCGCCTAGATTGTCAGCAGTTAGGCATGAGCGAAGCCACCTTAAAACAGTTTGATCAATTAATAACACAGCCACACGGCATAGTTTTGGTAACAGGACCTACTGGTTCAGGCAAAACCACCACACTGTATGCAGCGTTATCGCGATTAAATACAAGCACTACTAATATACTCACCGTTGAAGATCCTATTGAATATGAATTAGCGGGCGTTGGTCAAACGCAAGTTAATCCGCGTATAGATATGACGTTTGCAAAAGCATTGCGAGCTATATTGCGGCAGGATCCCGACGTCATCATGATTGGTGAGATACGCGATTTAGAAACAGCACAAATTGCAGTACAAGCTTCACTCACAGGGCATTTGGTATTAGCGACCCTACACACTAATGATGCCGCTGCTGCCATTACGCGGTTACTTGATATGGGTATCGAACCTTTCTTATTATCTTCTTCTTTACTCGGCGTCGTAGCGCAGCGCTTGGTGAGAAAATTATGTATTTATTGTCGTCAAAAAGAAGATTCTCACTGGCGCGGAGTGGGTTGCGCAAAATGTAGCCAGACTGGTTATCAAGGTCGATTAGGTATTTATGAATTAATGCTAACCACAGAAAAAATACGACGACAAATTCATGACAGAGCAGGAGAGGCTGAAATACGCGCAAGCGCACATAGAGATGGAATGAAAACAATGTGGGAAGATGGAGAGCGCTGGTTAATCAACGGTAGTACAAGTCAGTCAGAGTTATTGCGTGTGACTAAAGAATAAACAAGGTAAGGAAATAGCATGCCTGTGTTTTTATATGAAGCCGTTGATAAAACAGGTGTGACCTCACAAGGTACTGTGATCGCTGATAATCCACGTGCAGCACGTGCAGATTTACGCTCGCGTGGATTGCTCACTATCTTGCTAGAAGCTAGAGATAGTTCGAAAGAAAATACACAATTATCAAGCAAGATTTTTTTTGGATTGTTTACAGAAAAATTATCCTCTGCAGAATTATCATTATTTACACGTCAACTCGCATCATTACTAGAAGCGAGTCTACCGCTAGAGCGCGCTTTATTTGCCCTGCAAGAGCAAGCGGAACGACCTTATGTAAAAAATCTTGTGGCAACAATTCGATCTGAAGTCATGGGTGGAACTTCCTTGTCTAACGCATTGGCACAACATAAAGCAGATTTTAACGATATATATCGAGCACTAGTTGCAGCCGGTGAGCAGATAGGCCAGTTAGCGGGCGTATTAGTTAGATTGGCAGATCATGGCGAGCGACGAGCAGCACTCATACAAAAACTGCGCTTAGCTTTTACGTATCCTGTGATAGTGACGGTAGTGGCGTTAGCTATTGTAATTTTTTTGCTAACGTATGTAGTGCCGCAAATCGTTGCTGTTTTTATTAATTCAAAACAGCAGCTACCTTTGCTAACGATAGTGATGTTAGCTACTTCGAATTTTATTCGGCATTGGGGCTGGTTACTACTATTTGTATTATTGAGTACCACTTTGATTTGGCGATACTTATTAAAAAATAGGCTATTTAAAATCCGTTGGCATACTTGGTTACTAACAGCGCCATTCTATGGCGCGTTTGAACGTAGTGTAAATACAGCGCGCTTTGCAAGTACTTTGTCGATTACGACTAACTCAGGTGTGCCTATACTGAGAGCTTTGCAAATTAGTCAAGACACACTATCGAATCTAGCTATGAGAGAGTTTGTGGCGCAAGCAACAAGTCGAGTTCGTGAAGGCGCCACTCTGGCACATGCACTCGCAAGCTATAAGCAATTTCCACCATTATTGATTCATATGATAAGAGCAGGCGAAGTGACTGGTGAATTACCCGCTATGCTAAAGCGTGTCGCTTCAACACAAGAACAAGAATTAGAGCGACGCGCTATGACGATAGCGAGTTTGTTAGAGCCCGCGCTAATTTTAGGTATGGGGGTAGTGGTGTTACTTATCGTATTGGCTGTGTTAATGCCTATTATTGAAATTAATCAGCTAGTGCGATGATGAGAATTAATTATTTTTGTATACGCAATCGACTAAATCAAACTAGAGAAAAATGAAAAAGATTTCTCAGACATGCAGTGCATTTTTATTTTTATTAATTTGTGCATCACTGACATATTGGGGCTTGTATTTTATGGCACCCACGTCACAAAAGCTAAGTTTGTTAAGTGAAAATGACAACTATGAAGTTTCACTAACTGAGGCAAAGAGTTTGTTTGGAGGTGGTGCAAATAATGAGAGCCGTTTGCCATTAATACTCAGAGGCGTAATTTTATCGGGTAAGTCATCAGAAAGTATGGCAATTTTAGGTGTTGCAGGGTCGTTGCCACGATTGATACGACGCGATACTGAATTCATGCCTGGTTTAGTTTTACAAGAAATCCATGCCAAGCATGTAGTCGTGTTGGATCATGGATGGAAACGCGAAATCTCACTAACTACTTTTATCTCCTCGCCATCACAAGCAGAAGGCGTTAGCAATGCTAATAATATAAATGCAGTCGCACCAGAAAATACAGAGAGTAAAAAACCTTAGCAAAGTCATGCACGCAATATAACTTTATTCATCCTCTGGACGTTTAAATAAAGTATTTAATAATGCTATGCGTTCTTGCTGACGTTTAGCTGAGGTAGTTTTTTTATGTGGTCCAGCGACTCTCAATCGTGCAGGCACCACTAAGGGGTTGCGAGGTTTAAGCGCACGCTGAGCAGGCTCACTACGAAAAGTAAGTTTTTGTCGTTTGGAGAGCGCTTTATTTGCCATCGCTTTTGTTGTTAGCTATAAGACATAACGCGATAAGTCTTCATTCACAGCTAAAGCACCTAATTTTTCATCGACATAGCTAGCACTAATTTGTACATTGCTTGTATTGCCAGTCCCTGCAGAGAACGATATTTCTTCTAGCAATTTTTCCATTACAGTATATAAACGACGCGCACCTATATTTTCTGTTTTTTCATTTACAGAAAAAGCAATTTCAGCTAAACGCCGTATACCATCTTCTGCGAATTCTATATGCACATTCTCAGTCGCGAGTAGTGCTTGATATTGTCGTGTTAGGCAAGCATCGGTTGCTGTGAGTATGCGTTCAAAATCAGCAATCGATAGTGATTCCAGCTCTACGCGAATAGGGAAGCGACCTTGTAACTCAGGAATTAAATCAGAAGGCTTGGCTAGATGAAAAGCGCCGGATGCGATAAATAAAATATGGTCGGTTTTAACCATGCCATATTTAGTATTTACCGTTGTACCTTCAACCAGAGGAAGTAAATCGCGTTGAACACCAGCGCGAGAAACATCGACGCCAGAAGTATTTGAGCGGGATGCAATCTTATCGATTTCATCTAAAAAGACAATGCCGTTTTGTTCTACATTATGTAGGGCTAACTGTCTTAACTCTTCTTCATTTACTAGACGAGATGCTTCTTCTTCTAGGAGTAATTTCAAAGCATCGCCTATTTTCATTTTGCGCGATTTTTTACGTCCTTGGCCCAGGCCAGAAAACATGGACTTAATTTGTTCTGTCATTTCTTCCATGCCGGGTGGTGCCATAATTTCCATTTGAGCGCGCGGCTCTTGTACTTCTATTTCTATTTCACGATCATTTAATGCGCCCTCGCGCAAACGTTTACGAAATGTTTGTCGCGTACTGTTATCTGATTTTTCTTCTTCACCTTGTGCGCCACTAGTAAATCCAAAATCTCTTGCGGGCGGAAGTAAAATATCGAGGATACGATCTTCTGCAGCATCTTGCGCATGTTCTTTTACTTTGCGTATTTCTATTTCGCGTGTTTGTTTAATACTGATTTCGGTAAGGTCGCGAATTATCGTATCAACATCACGCCCCACATAGCCGACTTCAGTAAATTTAGTCGCTTCAATTTTAATAAAAGGGGCATCGGCTAATTTAGCAAGTCGTCGTGCAATTTCAGTTTTGCCTACACCAGTTGGTCCTATCATTAAGATATTTTTTGGTGTGATTTCGTGTTGCAGTGGATGAGGCACTTGCATGCGACGCCAACGATTACGCAATGCAATCGCTACCGCACGTTTGGCGCGACTTTGTCCAACGACATGTTTGTCGAGTTCATTAACAATTTCTTGAGGAGTGAGGTTCATAAAAAATTATTTATTCTAAAGTCTCTATGGTGTGCGACATGTTAGTGTAGATACAAAGCTGCGATGCAATCGTGAGAGATTTTTTTACTATCTCCAAAGGCGAGAGCGAGGTATTTTCTTGCAAAGCTTTGGCAGCAGACTGTGCATAACTTCCTCCTGAGCCTATAGCACCTATCCCATCTTCAGGTTCAAGTACATCACCATTGCCAGTAATAATCAGTGTCGCATCGCGATCTGCCACCAATAGCATAGCTTCTAATCTACGTAGCATACGATCGGTGCGCCAGTCTTTAGCCAATTCAACAGAAGAGCGCATGAGGTTGCCTTGATGTGCTTCTAATTTCGCTTCAAAACGTTCAAGTAAGGTAAACGCGTCAGCAGTTCCGCCAGCAAAGCCAGCTAGCACTTTGCCATGAAAGAGTTTGCGAACTTTGCGCGCTGATCCTTTCATGACGATATTGCCGAGGGTGACTTGACCATCACCACCTAGCGCCACTACGTGGCCGCGTCTTACCGAGAGTATGGTTGTGCCGTGAAACTGTTCCATGCTAATTCCTAAGGGTTAAAACGTTATGTATTTCTGCATTGAGAGCAATCAGTCTTTGTTTAGCTATTACAGCCTATGCGTAAAAATAGAAAGCTGACTATTTCCTCCTATAAGTTTTAAGAGGACTGAAACCAGAAAATTTGCATTACGTAATTCTACCGTTTTGTGTTCACCTAGTGCGGAGAGTGCTTCTAAGAGTGGAGCGGCAGCATTAAAACTGACTCTCGTCAAGGAAGAGCAATCTAATAATAGTGTAGCTTGATTTTGTGTATGTTTAGTGATGTCGTCGATTAATTGATGTAAAGGGAGTTCTATGAAGGTGGGTAGCGTAAATTCAGTCGTAGGTTGAAGGTGATGAATACCAAGCGGCGCATGGTAGGGTGGAGGTGATACTTCAAAGGTCAGGCTATAACTCATGCAAACTTCTTCATATTCAAATTCATCGTTAAGTAGTCGTATCACCTCTATGAGCAATAGCCATGTGCTGTGACATGCTAAAGGTGAGGTGGTTTTAACAGTGGAATGCAGTTGTTTGATGAAGCGTTCGTGGCCGGTAAGAATAATGACACAGCCCTGCGATTGCCATTGCAGAAAAAAATTGAGTAAAGTTTCGCAACCAGATTCATCTATCTCAGTGATGCCATCTAAAGAAAATTCAATTTTTTTATTTTTCGAATTGATCATACGAAAATGATCAAAGGCACCTTCATTTTCTAAACTCAGTTTTCCGGAAAAATTCAATCGCAATTCCAATGTTTGATCCGTATTTTTATTCGCTTGTGTGAGAGTCCATTGTGGAGGTGAGGTTTCAAATCGAACGGCATACTTAAGTGAAAGTTGTTCAAATTCTTGAGGATTTTTTTGAATTTGTAGTAAATCAAATAGCATCCACCAAACTAACTGCTCTTGAAATCGACTAGATGTTTCTTGTTGTATTAAATGCTGAAGTAAAATTTTTGCTGCCTGCTCTTGTCCACTTGCATAAAGAACGGCAGCTTCTTCTATTTGTTGGGGAAAAGAATTTTCTGTTTCAGCTAAATAGTTGGAATGAGTTTGCGATTGAGCGAAACTTGCATCAAATTCTGCGGACATTTCACATTCGATAGCATCAATTTTTTTTGATGTTTCTTCTGATCGGCTGTATAAATTTGAGCGTGTTGTTAATGTTTCTTGTGGAGCCGACAATCCTTGTTTCTTAAAGCGAGCAAAAAATTTCACTCTACACTCCCAATATAGGTTAATTGAACATCAATTTCAAAGATATGATCCTAAATTGATTCGGGTTAACCTTGAGTGACTGAATTTTAAGTTAGAGCATAAATTTTGCATGGAATTTTAAAATAAATTGTTCGCTAAAAAAGTTTTGACTATGCCATCTTTTGTATCTAAAAAAACTAATAGCAATAGATAATCAATGTTCGCCTCTGTGCACATGGCTTTTTTCAAATCCAATAAATAAATAAAATAAGCGATAGTCAAAATAAATAAAAAAACTTTTTAAAGGATAGCTCGACCAATTTTGCATAAAATAGTAAAATTTTTTAGAGCGCATCTTAATCAGTATAAATTTATATTTAAGGGCAACAGATCATTTTTAAATCTGCGTAGTATGCCGCTGAGCTATTTTTATCTTCGTAAAGGTTCTTTATTTAATGCAATTACTTTCGCCTTTTAAGCCGCCTTTGCGTACAGATTTTCTTGCTCCAGCAATGGTATGGGTTATCGCTTGCGGTCTTATGATGGTGCTCAGGTCTCACTTTAATTTAGGTAATTTAGCGCTGTTAATGGTATTGGCGAGTGCCGTGGCTTCTCTCTGGCTACAGCCGTTTATTTCTATATTAACTAGTTCAGTTGCTGTAATTCTTTTTAACTGGTTTTTTGTTAATCCTCGTTTTACATTAACTGTGGAGCTCTCAGAAGATGCTTTACTTTTATTAACGATGCTGGCTGTAAGTACAGTTATTAGTTACTTAATGAAATTAACTCGAAGCGCCGCTGATAGCGAAGCAAAACACGAGCTACAGTCAAGAATAGCAACTGAGAACGCAAAAATTCAGCAAGTCAGAAATATGCTTCTTACATCTATTTCACATGACTACCGTACACCATTAACTACGCTGATGAGTGCAGCATCAACTATTGCTGAGCAAGCTGGACGCGTATCGCCTGATAAGATTTCTCAGCTTGCTACTTTAATTCTTGAAGAGGCTAGTCAGCTTCATCGTATGACGACAAATACGTTGCAACTTGCGCGACTAGATAATTCAAAAATTATTATTCCATTTAGTTGGGAATCAGCAGAAGAAATGATAGGAACTGTAGCAATACGGGCCAGAAGAAATTATCCCGGCCGTATTATTCATACACAACTTCCTGATCGAATACCACTTTTGTATGTTGATCCGATTTTAATTAATCAGCTCTTAGATAACTTAGTCGATAATGCTGTCAAAAATAGCCCAGATTCAGAGCCGGTATTAATAAGTATTCAAACTGAAATTGAGCATTTGACGATAGCCATTCAAGATCACGGTATTGGCATACCGGATGAATTTAAAACGAAAGTATTTGAGATATTCGAGCGTGTCGAAACTATGCATAGTGCATTGGATTCTAGTGCGCGCAGAGGTATTGGAATTGGCCTAGCAGTGTGTCGAGCAATTGCACAGGTGCACAGCGCAACGCTTGAAGTCAAAGATACTTTAGGTGGTGGTACTACAGTTATTTTGAGATTTCCTTTAATAGAACAGCCAGAGCAGCCTATGGAGTCAGGTGTATGAATGTACACGTGCTTTTGGTTGAGGATGACTTAACCTTACGTCAGGTTTTGAAACAATCTTTGGAAATAGATGGATTTACTGTTGATACTTCAACTACGTTAGCTGAAGCGAGAACTACCTTGCGTGAGTATTTTTCCGCAATCAGTTCTTTTGTTCCACGTATTGTTATTGTTGATCTCGGATTGCCTGATGGCGATGGTAGCGAATTAATAAAATTTATACGAAGACAATCTTCTCTTTCAATATTAGTGATTTCAGCTCGTCAAGACGATGTAAACAAGGTACATCTTTTAGATGCTGGTGCTGATGATTATCTAGTCAAGCCCTTTAATATCAATGAGCTCAAAGCCAGAATACGCGTAGCCCTGCGCAGGCAATTACCAAACATCACTGTAGAAAACGAAGAGATTCGTATCGGTGTACTTGAAATAAATTTACCTAAGCATCAAGTAATGCGTAATGGTGAGAAAGTCCATTTGACGCCAACGGAATTTAAACTACTTGCGCGCCTATTATCAGAGGCAGGTAGAGTCGTGACACATCGAAGACTGCTCCAAGATGTGTGGGGGCCTGAATTCGTTGAGCATGTGCATTATCTACGTCTGTATATGGCGCAACTCCGTGCCAAGCTAGAAGCTAACCCAGCCTCACCCGAATTATTATTAACCGAAACAGGTGTGGGTTATCGATTTTGTGAACTTACTGCGAAGTAGGATTAATTTATTCAAATCCTTATGCATTCCTAATGCCCAATTGCATAAAATCAACTGTCTTAAAGCTGAAATGCAGCTAGCTAAGATTGTCAAAAAAATAATCCATGTAAATTGTAGGGCACTGCCTAAGTGGGAGTGTATTCAATAATTCAAAGTCGGCCAGAGCGCTTTAAAAAAGAAATGCTGAGTGCGCCGCGAAAGCCAATATGTCTATAAGTAATCCAGAGTTTTCAGAAACACCTCTCATGCAACCTGTCCGATTAAACCCGGACGCACAACACCATCACACATCGACAGCGGTATTAACACTTGCAGCAATTGGTGTGGTTTTTGGTGATATCGGAACTAGCCCACTTTACGCACTTAAAGAATGTTTTTCGCCGGTGCATGGCATTCCATTTTCTGAACAAGCTGTTTTCGGCATTATTTCTCTTATATTATGGTCGCTCACATTAGTTGTAACGTTGAAGTATGTAACTTTTGTTTTGCGTGCAGATAACCATGGTGAAGGCGGCGTGTTGTCTTTAATGGCGATTGCATTGCGCTCAGCTAGAGCTAAACGTAAACGATTTAAAGTATTACTCATGTTGGGAGCGCTAGGCGCTTGTATGTTGCTAGGTGAATCAGTAATTACTCCCGCTATTTCTGTTCTCTCTGCAGTTGAAGGTTTAGAGGTAGTGCATCCTGATTTAAAAAGTATAGTAATTCCACTGACTGTAGTCATTATTCTGATTTTATTTAGCGTGCAGCGATTTGGTACTGCTGCAGTTGGAAGATTATTTGGCCCTATTATGCTTGTTTGGTTTTCTGCATTAGCCATTGCAGGAATAACCAACATAGTTAACAACCCCTCAGTCTTATTTGCAATTTCACCGCTGTATGCGTTTCATTTCGTTCAGCAAAATTCTGTACTGGCATATATCGTCATGGGATCGGTTGTGTTGGTTGTTACAGGTGTAGAAGCACTCTATTTAGACATGGGGCACTTTGGAAGAAAGCCAGTTCGCTATGCTTGGTTGTTGGTAGCGCTACCTAGCTTGCTTCTTAATTATTTTGGACAAGCCGCATTTTTAATAAAAAATCCAGAAGGAATAAACAATCCATTTTTTATGATGCTTCCTGAATGGGCAGTACTGCCTATGATTGGATTGGCAACCGCTGCAACCGTGATTGCATCACAGGCAGTGATATCCGGCGCATTTTCACTTGCAAGTCAGGGCATCTTATTAGGATTTCTCCCACGTATGGTTATCCTGCACACATCGGATACAGAGCGCGGTCAAATATATTTACCAACAGTGAATTGGGCATTACTCATTTTAGTAATTTTCACTGTTTTCCAATTTAAAGAATCAGGCAATCTAGCTGCTGCGTATGGCATATCCGTAACTACCACCATGATGATTACGACAGTGATGCTAGCGGTAGTAATGCATCATGAATGGAAGATGTCATCGCTTGTCATCGCTTGTTTGATTAGCTTATTTTTCGTCGTAGATTTTGCATTCTGGACAGCGAATTTAATTAAAGTAAAAGACGGTGGTTGGTATCCCATGGTGCTAGGGGGTATTTGTTTTGTCATGCTCACCACATGGTATACGGGCAGACGTTTATTGCGCGAGAGAATGGCAGAAGGTGCAATACATATTAAAGACTACGTAGAGACTTTGCTTTTGAATCCTCCGCACAGAGTTGGCGGGACTGCCGTGTTTTTAACGCCGCATATAGACTTTGTACCTATCGCATTTCTTCATAATTTGAAATACAACCGTGTACTGCATGAGAAAGTTATATTCCTCAAGCTCTCAATCTGGGATGTACCGTATGTCGGTGAAGAAGATAGATTATCGTTAACCCATCTTGGGCAGCATGTGTATTTAGCAAGAGCTGTATACGGATTTAAAGAAACGCCCGATGTGAATGAAGTACTCAAGCAAATTGAAAACGTTACGGGTGAATCATTTGATCTCGAAGAGTCAACATTCTTTTTAGCTAGAGATACGGTTATTCCTAGCGATTTGCCGGGTATGGCGTTATGGCGTGAAAGACTATTTGCTTGGATGATACAAAATGCAGCAAAGCCTTCTGACTTCTTTAAGATGCCTCCCAATAGAGTCGTTGAATTAGGAACAAAAATAGAGATCTAACGGCATGACTCATTTTGCATCCATTGCTGTAGAAAGTGATCGAATTAACTCGGTAAATCTATCTGACGAAAATCAAAATGACTTACAGTCCATAGCACTTATCACAATTATTTTATTATTTGCGGGAGCAAATTCTTTAACATCATATTCATATGAGTTAAAAGAAATCATAGAAAAAATTAGTAGTGAAAAAAATCATAAGAAAAAAATTATAGATATTTCTGGACGACTGACTTTTCAAGACTTATTAGAGGTGGCTAAGCGCACGCTAACTACAGAACAAAAACTATGCCTACTTTTGAAGTTATACGATATTAGTAAATATACGCAAAGTAAGTCGCAACATGCGACATACATTTACGAAAAGTTTTTAAATGCATTCAATAGTTCGGGGCAGAATTTTGAAAAGCAGTTAAGCGTTATCAGTATCAAACATAAAATATGGGAAGACGCTATTTAAATCAATTTTAAGTAGCAGGCGAATAAGTTGAGGTAAGCAATAAGGTAAGCATTCATTGCAAGAGATGAATGCTTACCCTTAATCCCTCGTTAAAAACGAGTTCTTAAGCCAACTACAATACTTCTTCCCGCTAATGGCACGCTATCTTTAAGCAAAGAAGTGGAGAGCCTGATGGTGTCATTTAAGAGATTTCTTCCTAGTACAAACCATACAACATCGGTGCTGCCGTAGCGCTGCGTGTAATTTAAGCTGGTATCGAGTTGTGTATAGCTCGGCGTGGTGGTTTCATGGCTAGCGATGCGATTCTGTGCAGAGGCATTGATCAAGGTCATTAAACCTCTGACCGCACCTTCTTTATAGCCCACACTTAAACCTTGACGAGCTGCTGGTTGAAGAGGTAGATTTTCACCGCCATCTAAGCGACTTCTCACTGTGTCAGCAAAAATGCGCATGGAAAAACCATCGCCTTGCCAGTTATAACTCGCTTCTACTTCAGCACCATGTAGCGTGGCATCAGCTTGAGTCCAAGTGCGCCTAGTTAAATCTGTTGTTGCGCCATTTGGATCATTTTCATCATCAACTTGG
>JAXISQ010000002.1:0-28785 GCA_034680505.1 Noviherbaspirillum sp. | reverse complement strand
TATCAGGCGCCCATTTATCATAAATTGTGAATGCTCCTAGTGCGCCAGTTTCACGACGAGATTTTGCATAATCTATAAAGAAGTCCCACTCTTTATAAGGACTATAGGTAAGTCCTGTTGCAAACATTTGTACATCGTTATTTTTTTGCGGCGTCAAATCGGTTACAGAGTAATAACCCATATTCCAGCTTAATGTCGGTGTGAATTTATAGACTGCACCAGTAAACCATGTATTTGCATTTACTTTTCCACCAGTTACTGTTGTACTAAAATTATCTTCAACTCCTCCTGGTGAACGATTCCTTGTCATTACATAGCCTAAATTCACCGTTAAATCATTTAATGCATATTTTGCTGCAATAAAATCTACTCGGTTATTGACAGTTTGTTGTGACGTCGGCGCTGATGCACTGCCAAGTCTGACTTCTGCATGGTTATATCCCAATTCGAAATTTCCATTTTTATAGCGGCCACCAAAATAATAATTTGTTCCTTTATCATCGTTACCTGCTACTCCTCCAAATGAAACTCCAGTGTCTATATTTAACCCATTCCATTTGGGTGATATGTATCTGAACAGTTTATCCGCGCGATTTATACCGCTTGCGCTATGAAACCCTGCGTAGCGACCTATAGGCTTTAGTCCACCAAAATTCCAATTTTGTCTTGCATCGAATGCACCACTTAAATCATTTTGAAGATTCGGTCCACGCCCTAGAATAAACGTACCGTATTCTTTCGAAATCCATCGCACATTGGCTTCACGATCAAATAGGGATGCACCTGGATTTCCCATATTTGCATTGCCATAACCAGCAGAGTCTCTACCTATGGCACCTGTACGAGTGGAGAAATTTGATTCTAAGGTCACCATGGCTGTGTTATCACCATCTAATTCACGCGAGGCTTTAAAACCTATTCGATTGTTCACCTTAGGCTGATCACTCATTCCGCTTACATCTTTATTCGCAGAAGTCATATTCGATGCCTGATAAAAGCCCAAAGATGCTTGTCCATAAAATTCTGTTTTTATCTTTCGCTCTTTTTCTGCACGCTGCTCTATTGCTTGGCTAGCCTTACGTATATCCTGCGCTTGATTAAATTCTTTTATCTCTTGTGCATCGGCTGCTTTCTTAAGTTTTTTATCAAACTCTTCCTGCGTAATCACACCTTTTTCTAGCAGGATTTCCAGTAACACTTTTACATCCTCACTCGCATGTACATTCACACCACTTAAAGCTATGCATGCACCAACTATCAAAGCTGCTGATTTTTTTAGTTTGATTGCGTTCATCACACCAACCCCATATCGTCGTTAATTAATTAATAATATTTTCCCGTTATTTGGAAATGTATTTAACTATATTTTGAAAGGTAAAAAATTTTGAGGCGCCCAATCTATGAAATATCCGACACAAAATCGGGTGAAATTATTTGAGCAATGCGCAATCAAAATATAGTAAGATACATTTTGCTTGGAGGAAACTATACCTAAGCACATCTGACCTGTCAAATCTCAGCTCAAAACCTATGGCTCAAACAAAATTCAATCTGGATGCGGAATTAACGATAAGAGTGGGCGATGAATTACTTGTTAATTCAAAACGCATCGCCTTATTGCGTCAAATTGATCAAACTGAAAATCTCACTAAAGCCGCCAAGCTCGCAGGATATAGCTACAAAGGCGCGTGGGATTCAATTCAGCAAATGAGTGAACTCTCAGGAGGAACGCTACTAGAAAGACAAGCTGGCGGCAAAGGTGGGGGAAGAACTAAGCTCACCGAAAGAGGTAAACAATTATTAAAAAACTTCAGCTTGATTCAAACCGAGCATCAACGTTTTATTGCTCGCTTAGATAAGCTTGCAAATGGTTTATCTGCAGATTATGCAGCGTTAACTGAAATTCCTATGAAAACTAGTGCGAGAAATCAGTTTGCTGGTGTGATTGCATCGATTAATCAAGGTCCCGTGCATGATGAAATTGAAATTCGTTTGCATGAGCATCTTCATCTCATCGCCTCGATTACGCACGAAAGCTCAAGAGAACTACAACTAGAAATTGGTGCCAAAGTATTTGCACTGATCAAAGCATCTATGGTGCATGTGGCGACAGCAGAGCGTAAAGAAGGATCTGTTAATTATTTTTCTGGAACAGCGAAAAAAATCATTACAGGAAAAACTTATTCAGAAATTATTTTGCTACTAGAAGAAGGAATAGAGATTGTTGCGACGATTCCCAACGCACCCAAACAAACAAAATCGATTCATGCTGGCGATAAGGTGAGTGTCTGGTTTGAACCATCGAATGTCATACTTGGCATCGCCGCCTAAAAAGAAAAATGTTATTTCACAGTGATCTCTATAGATTTACGTAATTTCTCACCGTAGGAACGATGCACACCATCTGCAAATTGTAGGGTGAGTTTATATTTACCTGGCTGTAAAAATACTTCTGTTTCAGTCTGCCCTTTGCCGAAATGCTTATGCTGATTATCATTCGGGATGGTGTAGCCTTCTTCTATATCTCTGGCATTAATCAATAAATGATGATGGCCGGTACCAGTAGCCATCTCACCTGCAGGAGCGACTTTCATACCTGTTACAGCCATTTTTACGATGAAGGTGGTAGGTACGGTATCACCATCTTTAGGTTCAATAAAATCTATAGACTGTGCAAAAGACCATGCAGTGCATAATGTAGAAATTAGTCCTACCAAAACAAATTTGATTTTCATTTTTTCACCTATCTATTCATCAGAGTTTTATAGCAATTAATTTTATGATTATCGTTCAGGTAGGCTTACCGCACACGATATGCATTAATTCTTCATTTTGTGTACCACCTATAACATTACGCCAACCCTCTTCTTCGCCTGAGCTTTCACTGACTTTATCTCCGCTCAAATTTTTTCCAGAAAAGAATTCTCCAACTAGATTTCTAAATTTACTTTGACTACAGTCATATTCTTTCGTAGTACGGTTAGAAAGAACACCACGCAATGGAAAACTATAATTAAGCATTTCCATCACGCTTACAAATTTTCCATTCACAACGATGGTTTTTTTATCATAAAAAAATTCGGCTTTACCATTATCACCATACATTATCCAATCTGCTCTTGCAGAAAAACTCAACAGCAATCCTAACAACAAGAACATGAGTGTAATTAGGGAGCGCATAGCTATCTATTCCTGTTGGGGTTTAATAAATATTGCTTTGTATAAGTAGGCAGTAGCAACCAAAATAGCAAACAAATAAGAACCGATAGTTAAAACCCAATCAGTACAACCTAATTGTGGACCAATCAAATAACGAAATAAAAAGTACATCACAAATGCAATGCAAAAATAACGAATTTTTATAGCGCGTTTCAAGTCTTAGTTTCTCGCAATTTAAATAGAATTCACAAATACAATTAACGCTTCACGCTCTTCCTTACTAAAACCAGAAAAAGCATCTCTAGATTTTTTCGCTTCGCCACCGTGCCACAAGATCGCTTCCAACACATTACGTGCTCGACCATCATGTAAAAGATTGGTACTGCCATTGACTTGTGCTGACACACCCAAGCCCCATAAAGGCGCTGTGCGCCAATCACGTGGACCCGCTTTAAAATCAGGACGTCCATCTGCTAAATACTCACCCATATCATGCAATAGCATATCGGTATAAGCGCTAAAAGTTTTATTAGCGATATGCGGCATCAAAGGATAAGTTGAGGTTTTTAATTCTGGCAAATGGCAACTATGGCACTGTGCTTTTTCAAATAAATCTTTACCCCGCTTAAAAATGTCAGAGTCAGTATTGCGTGGTGCAGGTGCATCAACTGCAACTGACCAAAAAGTTAACTCATCCCATGCATAATCTAATAACTCTGGCTTATTCCCAGGTGGCATAGCACGACAAGCTTTTTGAATTTCAGGGCAGTTTTCTTCTATGTAGAGAGATGAGGTCACACCCATATCACCATGAAAGGCTGCTGCAATCTGCTGTTTTATGCTGGGTTGATTCGCTTTCCAACCAAATCGACCTAAGCTGACACGTTTATTTATATCGTCACGCACATAGTTTGGACGTCCATTTAAACCTTGTGCTTGCTGTGCTTTTGCAATCGCTAAGATATCTGCTTCACTGACTGCTTCTAAATAGCCCATGCCATAGACAGCTTGGGTATTACGCAGAGAAGTCATGACTTCACTACCTATCTCACCAAAATTTGGTTTTTCTATGCGGATTTTTGGTTTTCTGAGTTCAACCTTAGAACCATCACCTAGTGTGACGACTTCAGGTATCCACTCAATTATCAACTCTGCTTCTGCAGGCTTAAGGTTTTCTTTCAACCCTACATTGACTGCAAAGACTTGTAGCTGATCGCCATAATGTGGATGGGGCTTAGGTCCACCATCTGCACCTTCACCAGGAAGTGAAAGTCTTAATAATTGTTGGAATACGACTGCATCACCTGCATCATTGGTTCGTCCGCGACCACCCTGCAAATGACAACCAACGCAGGAGTTAGCTAGAAAGGTGGGACCTAATCCCCATTCACCACCGAGTAAAGGAAACACTACCCATGGTGCGCGGAATTGTTTTTCACCGGCTTTGAATTTTTGCAGTTGCTCATGACTCAACCCTTGTACAGGTTGCATATAGACTGCATTCGGAGCAATCGCCTTAGGAGAGGATTTAATGACTTGAGAGCTTGCATTTTTTACAAGCAAACTCGCTGTCATCACTATGATGAAAGACATCAAGCCTAAGAAGATTATTCGCATCTCACTTAGCTTCACGTTCCACGCTGATTTCATCTTGCCTTCCTTTATTCTCTACTCTCTCCACAACCTATTCTAAAAGCGCTAAAAAAATTTTGCAGAGCGGATTTAATAGTTGGCAATTACTTAATCAAAGTCTTATAAGTCTCTCGCAAGACGAAAGCCTAATTGATGTGTTTTCATACTCTCCGCTTCAGAATAACGATACGCTGCACGCGCAGTCGAAGGACCATCTAACCAACCACCTCCACGCACCACACGCTTTTCACATTTGCCTTCATTTGCACGTACTGAACCATCATCAGGAGCGCCTGCATAACCGGCTTGATGGCAATCCTCTACCCATTCACGCACATTACCTATCATGTCATGCAGACCGAAAGGATTTGCTTTGTACTTTCCACCTGCGATATTTTCGGCAGCGCCATCGTTACATAATACATGCGACCACACATAATTAGGATGGGCTTCTTTGCCTGCTTCATCATGTAAATTTGCGAACTCACAGGTTTTCTTTTTATCTTCATTACCACCCCAGAACCAAGGCGTTTTTGTACCACCTCGTGCGGCATACTCAAATTCTGATTCACTCAGTAGTCGATAATTTTTACCTGTCTTAGCTGATAACCATAATGCATAAGCTTTCGCTTCTGTCCATGAGATATTCACTGCAGGTAGATCACCTCTACCAAAACCTGCATCATCGGCCTTAGGGCATTTACCATCTGCCACACAAGTATCCCATTGCGCAAAGGATGTTTCTAATCGTGAGACTGCAAAGGATTTAATTTTTACTGTGTGCTGAGGCTTTTCATCAGTATGCCCACTTTCTACTTTATCCGAGCCCATCAAGAATTCACCTGCAGGTAGTACAACCATTTCAGGACATTCTTTGCAATCTGAAAATTTTGCACCGGCTTCTAATTTATCTGCTGCGACTACTCTTTCATTAAACAACATACTGACGATTGCAACTGATAGCATCCACATTATTTTTTTAGTACACATGATTATTTTCCTTAGCACCTGATAATCAAACTGATTCATACATTTACACCCCATGAGACGAAAAAGCCGACAGTCCTAAAACTGTCGGCAATCTCACACCGGGAGAGTTAAATCCTAAGTGAGAGACGGAACGGACCAACATGACAACTCAATTCACTACCAATCACTTAACAACAGGATTAACACTTTTGTTCCATTTTGCAGGATTTATACTCAGGATCTTTTTCAACTTGTCCTTCGCACGCTTCTTTGACATTAATTTTCGCATTTCTACAAGCAGTGCCTAAGGCCACCATAGAGTCAGTCGATGCGTTTTTCATGTCACAAAAATAGTCTTGCTGTTTTTTAGCATCTGCACACGTTCCAACCCGTGTTTTTTTCTCTTCATGATGATTCGCCAAAGAGACGGATACGGATCCAAACAAAAGTAAAAAAAGAAGGCAAATTGATTTGATATTTTTCATCATTATTCCTTTGCGCTATGAAGTTGGCAAACAAAAAAAGCGGATGCCACTAGGGCATCCGCATCCTTGCTTAGCCTTGCTCGAACTCGCGACCGTCTTTTGCGATATAGCCATAAGCAGCATTACTACGCTCGCCACCCATCGCTAAGTATTCAGCCTTCATCTTCGCAATCATGTCATGGTCAAATGATTTCGCATCTGCCGCGATCTTCTGCGCATCGAGTTTGTAAAGCTTAGCGGAGTTAAGTCCAAAGATCTTGTTCTTAACCGTACCACGGCCATCACCCAACTTGATTTTCCAGCCTTGCTTTTTCATGATGTCATCTGGGATTTCCAAACGACGCATCGCTTCGATCTGCCACTGTGGTGAACCGTACCAAACTGAGTCAGTACCCCAAACAACACGATCAGGACCCATTAAGTTGACCAGCTGACCAACGAAAGCAGAGCAGAAACGTGGATCAGTTACGGCGGTACTAGCGAATACAGAACCAAGTTCTGCATACACGTTATTGACGCCGAACTTCTCTGGTATACGAGCCAAGTCGGTAGACCATTGGATGTAGCCATCTTTTTCAAACTGCGCCATTTCCATATCTGGTTTATCAGCTAACCATGGACGTAATGCAGCGTGATAGATCACAAAGTTCATTTGTGGCCAATCTTTCGCTGCTTTGCCCACGTCATTCACGGTTGCATTTTCCCATGTACCAGCAAACGCTTTTTCATAGTCACGTGGCATTAAACCTTTGTGAATACAAATTGTGTTGATGCCAGATTTAATGGCTTTCTCATAGAACGGATACATGAGTTTTTCATCATCTAAACGCCATGCATATTTAGAAGGACCAAATGGATCGCCAATGGTGTAGGACTTCCATGACACTGGCTTCAATTCAGCGATAGCACGATCTACTTCATCCATCCAGTTTGGATATTTTGGTGTGATGATGGAGTGACCCAACATACGCACACTACCTGCCATCTTATTGACTGAGCGGCAAGCATTTTGAATCGCATCATTGGAGAGTAACCACCAGTTAGGATCATCAAATGGTGCTCCTGAGAGCAGCGACACTGTAGTGTCACTATCCATGAAGATTTCTTTTAGATAGTTATCCATCTTGTAGCGTGACAAGGTGGTAGGAATATTGCCAATGTTTGGATTAACTTTGGCACCTTCAGCCCATTTAGTTAGACCCAACAAACCTTCTTCTTTAAAGTCATCGCGAATAAAGTGGGTTTGATCATCAAAAATAAACTGACCTTTGTATTTAGCCTTGCGATCGCCCGCTGCGTCTAAATTTTTGGCTTCAGCTTCATCCACTTCAAACATTTTGCCGTAAACCTGATTCATGGCCAAGAACGCAGTTGCCATACCTGAAGAGGTAGCAAGGAACTGACGACGAGACATGTTGTGACGTTTGGCTTCTTTATCAGCCATTTCTTTAATCAAAAACTCAACCTGCTTTTGCTTAGGTGTTTGCGGTAAAGGATTGTATTCACCGTTAGATACCATTTGGGTTGGAATCGGTGAGCGGAACGCGGCTTCATCAGCCGGTAAGCACTCATCAAATTCGCGCTCTGTCATTGAGACGCCAAAGGGCCGTTGTTTGTCTGTCATTTCTGTCTCCTGTTTTGTTATGTGCACATGTAACTAGGAAGATACTTTTTTTATAGCGCTAGCTCTGCGTGAATGTGGCTTGCAGTTGTCGCTCTATAACTAAACCAACACAAAAAACTTTGTAAAGATTTAGCAAAAATAAGTATCGCAATGACTGTGCCAGCACGAAAATAAATGCTGCGCTGCGATGAATAAACGGAGAAAAAAAGAATGTCTAGTTATTACAATGACTTGCGAAACATAGCTAAACAAGGTGGAATACGTCGCTTAAGATGAAACTGTAAACAGACTAACGGCTGTAAAGAGTTGGGTGTTTACACTTGTAAGCAGAGTGCTTACAAACTATTCCAAAAATAACAACTTAGATGGGAGGCTTGACGTTATAGCGTTTCATTTTTTTATATATCGTGACACGTGAAATGCCCATTTGCTGCGCAGCTGCAGTGACATTCCAACGACAGCCTTGCAACAAAGCGAGTAGGCGCGATTTCTCATGATCAAAGACCGAGTCTGTATCAACCGGCAAATCCAATTCTGAGAAGCGCTCTACACTAAGTAAGTACTCAGGCAAATCTGCAGCCGATATGAATTTCTCGCTAGAGACAGAAGTCGCAAATGCGATCACGTTATTTAGCTCACGCAGATTGCCAGGCCAACGATGTCGGATTAATATTTTACGCGCTTCTTCATCAAGCTCAGGGACAAAAGGACTCGCATTCTGTTTGGCATTAATCGCCAACACACGATCAATCACCCATGCCATATCCTTGCGCTCACGCAGAGGTGGCAAAGTGAAATGCGCACCACATAAGCGATAGTACAAATCATCACGGAATAATCCTGCAACCACTAAATTCTCAAGATCACAATGCGTCGCAGCGACAACTCTTATATTTACAGGTGCTGCTTGAGTAGCACCAATCGGTAAAACTTCACGTTCAGATAAAACACGCAGCAAGCGTGCTTGCAAAGGTTTAGGCATATCCCCTATTTCATCAAGAAATAAAGTGCCACCATCTGCTTCTTGAATTAAACCGCGCTTACCCTTGGTTGCAGCCCCAGAAAAACTACCCGCTATATAACCAAATAATTCACTCTCAATCAAGCTCTCAGGAATTGCAGCACAATTCACTGGTATGAATGGTCCATCACGCCGTTCACTACTTTTATGCAAAGCTTTTGCAAAAAACTCTTTGCCACTACCAGTTTCACCAGTAATTAAAATACTAATCGGTGAATTAACTAATTTAGCTGCTCGATCGATCTGTCTATTTAGTGTCTTATCACCACCCGACAATGCAGCCAGTGGCGCAGGAATCACCATCTCAGCTTTACCCGCGTGGCTTCCTGCTTGTACTTTAATCGGTGGGAGTGCAGAAACAAATAATAATTTTTGCGAACCATGGATGCGAACAGCACGTCTATCCGCTGGTTTAGCAGAGACAAATCGTGGTAATTCATCGATCGCTAAATTTAAAATTTGATCTACAGAGCGTCCAATTAAATTGGTTTCACCATCTTCACAAAACAGAAGTTGTGCACGACGATTATGTCCAATGATTTTTCCTGCTGCATCAACTGCAACTAAAAACTCAGGATCAACTTCTAAAAATTCTGGCGCGAGAGATAAACGTAAAATCCAATCTTGCGTAAATCGATGTAAAAAATGTGCGTTCTCAATTTGATGTGCAAACATTTTTACTAGCTGTAATGCTAAATGCTGACTCTCTTTATGATGCGGTGATGTGAGAGCTGAAATATCTAAGACTGCTTTTAATTTACCTAGTGGATCAAAAATAGGCGCCGCAGTACAAGTCAGTGGAATATGCGTTGCATCAAAATGATCATTCAAATGCACGGTTAATGCTTCACCGGTCGTAATGCAGGTGCCTACTCCACAGGTGCCTGCCACCATTTCATTCCAATTTGATCCTAGATATAAACCTGCTTTTCTCAAACTTTTATCGAGTTGTATATCACCTATAAAATCGACGGTGACACCATGTGCGTCGGTTAACAATACTGCATAACCTAAACCTGTCACTTGATGATACAAAGTCTCTAAACCATGTCGTGCAATATGTAAAAAATCATCAATTTGATCTTGATGTTCTCGCAGCTGATGATAAGGAAGAATGATCGCTTCTTGCGATCGCGTAGGATCGAGCTTATGTTCATGAATACAGCGCATCCATGAATTTCTAATGACTTCATCTTGCGTGAATACAGATTCGTTCGGACGCGATTGCTCTGCCAAACGCATAATCGTCTCTATATGTTTTTTCTTATCGTGGTCCAAATGCATCTCCATGCTGGAACCTCGTACGAGTTTTCTCGTTATTATCGAAGTAATTACATTATTATTAATTCAAATCTTAAGTAAATTTCCCTCAATTCAAGTTTGTACATGAAGTGAAAATTAAAAGAAAGTCGCAGTGCAACATGAAAGAATTGCTATTTTTTTATGCTTTGAATGTTAAAAAAGCACGATACGTGTTGCTAGCCTTGAAAAGAGCAAGGCTAGAGAAGAGTTGAAATTCAGGTAGGAGAAATTGAAGGTAAAACTAATTGCAAGCCCGTGCGTTTTTCGAATTTGATGACATCCTCATTCGTATCCAGATCGATAACAAAGTGGGCATTTGTTGTCAGATGCTTATGCACATAGTCAGGATTCTGATCAATATAATTTCGAAAACTTATTTTTTGTGGCGATGACAACATGCCATAAATCAGTTCAGCTGAAAAACACACAGGATTACCACGCTGTTCATGTACCTCTGGTAAAACAACTAATTTATTTATAGGTCTGTGCTTATAAGCAGAGATTAATTCAAGTACATCATCTCGATTCAATAAAGGCTGATCCGCTAACATCACAAGAATAAGATCACAATCCTTGCTCAACGCTTTTAGACCTAAGCGTACTGATATTTGCTGACCTTCTTCAGGCACTGGATTACGCACAATTTTAATTGCGTGATCATGCAATACTGATTCAATCTCTTGATAATAAAAACCCGTTACAACGACGACATCGTCGATACCAACTTCTTGTAATGTTTGAAGATGATGTTGAATTAAGGTTTGACCTTGCAGTTTAATCAAGGATTTTGGTATACACCCTAAACGTGAGCCCTCACCTGCAGCAAGTAACACAACCCCGATTTTCAACGTCGGGCAAGAATCACCAGCTTGTTTAACAGTACATGTCATAAGTTAACGTTCCACACCCTTAGTAACTATCGTACTACGCACCTCTCTGAGTGTTTCCATAATGTGTGTAATATCAATTTCAGTAATGCTTTCTTCTTCAAGACAAGCGACAAATAATTCACGCGTCAAATCAAAAGAAGCACCTGTAACTCCACAGTGTTTATGCTGTGCGCGTATATCTTCAATACTATAGTGTTGGGTTGGCTTACCCAATGCATACGAAATATATTCAATATGATGTTGAATAATTCTATCAATGGGTATTTCAAGGAAATAGCGACGCAAATGAGGCCTGCGCATTAAACGCTCATGAAAATCCCTAGCGACACGCGTCGCCATAGGAACCCCGCCATATTTATCAAACAAAGTCTTTGCCATTAGCGAGAACACAAATAAAAAAACGGCAAATGCCGTCATTAAATTTAACATAAATTCTATAACTACATGAATCTAATCAAAATAGAAACTAACCTCCTACGACATCATCATGACGCGACCTAAGAATAGAATTAATTTTGGGAATATCCTCCTCAGTGACCCCAGCCCTAGCAAGGGCATCATCAAATAAATCCATCATCAAGGCAAAGGAAGCATTCGTTACAGCCAGTCCATGATGTACCTCTCGAATATTTCTTCCATAATATCCAGCCACCGGCCTACCCATCGCAGTAGAGACATAATTAATTTGATGTGTGATGAGCTTATCGACGGGAACGCCTTCAAAATATCGCCGCAAATTAGGACGCTTCATGACTTGCTTATAAAAATCTCTAACAAGGTTAGTAATGAAGGGAACACCACCGTATTTATCAAAAAGCGTATCTGACATTTTAATAATTAAAAATAAAATAGATAAATAATAGAAAAACTCTACAAGTCACTAAATAAGATTATTTTTTACCATTCAATCGTATTTCCTTGGTAATCAATAAAATGTGCTCCACTCTTTCTAGTTGAATTTTTCATTGCAGACAACATACCAGCTACAGATAATGATGGCTCTAATAAATTAGGAACTGCTAAAGCGAATGGTTGAGAGAGTTTTGATTTCACTGTACCAGGTTGCAAAGCGAAAATTTTTAACTCCGGATTTTTTCTTTGTAATTCTATTGCTGCAGTCTGCAAAAACATATTTAGTGCAGCCTTAGACGCTCTATAACCATACCATCCACCTTTCTTGTTATCCGAAATACTACCTACTCGAGCAGAAAGCTTGGCGTAAATAGAGGAACCAGGTGCTATCAAGGGCGCAAACTGCTGCAATACGATAGCAGGTGCAACTGCATTAAGATGCAGCGCTTTTAATAAATGAGACGCTGTGAGTGCTGCGAGTGATTTTTCAGGACCAATGTCATTAATAGTCAACACACCAGTAGCATCAATAATAATGTTGTAAGGTCCTTCAGATTTTACGAGTGAAGCTTGATGCCCTATAGAGTCTGTTTTCTCTAGATCAAAATCATCGCCCAAAGATTGTGAAATAGCTTTAACAAATACACACTGTGGATCTGCTTGAAATGCCTGATAAAAAGCTGCACCAATTGCACCGCCCGCTCCTATCACACAAGCTTTATATGATTCAGGAAATAGCTGATATCCATCATGCTGGATTAGCATTGCTTAGCTTGCATAAGAAAATCCGCCATTATTTAACAATCACTAAGTTACAACGGCTGGTTGCAGATAATTTAATTTCTATATTCTTTTTAGAAAAACACGAAATTTCATCAAAGTTTTTTGATTTACCAACTACTACTAAATCAGGATGCGTCTCATCAATGATTTTTTTTACCTCATGATAAGGATCACCTGCATGCAGCATTTTATAAACTTTTTTATGTGTTACGGATAAATCTGCAGCAGCTGCTTCTAGCTTTTTTGACAAACTGCCAGTGTCAGCTGGTGTCCAACTATCATCAGCATAAAATACTTTTCTCAGGAATTTTTGAATTTTTTCAGTAAAGCTCAGCTCGCATACTGAAATCACATAGATTGCTTCGCATTGAGGCAAACGATTAAGGAATTTAATGACGCCCTGGTTTTTTCCATCAAACGCAACAAGTACTTTGTTAAACATAAACAGATTCTCCGATTTATAGCCCTAAGAAAATTAGGGCTTATCGTTTTTTCTTATTTGATTGAACTGCCAACTTTTTTAACATGCTCTGCTGCCATATCATCCCAAGCCTTTAATGTTTCTGCCGCATACATTAGCGCAGGCCCACCTCCCATATAAACACACACAGACAGCATCTCTTCGCATTCCTCACGCGTTGCGCCTAATTTCTGCAAGGCTTTCACATGAAATCCTATACAGCCGGAACAATGCTGAGTGATACCTATTGCTAGTGCAATAAGCTCTTTATGTTTTGCGCTAATCATACCCTCTGCCATAGAAGCTTGCGCTAATTGCGCAAATCCTTTCATTGCATCTGATTGCGATTTTTTAAATGGCGTTAAATTACTATTTATTTCATTTATTAAGCTGATGTGATCAAAGTTACTCATATACATTCCACATTATTTATAATCAAGGCAAAACTATGATTTCTTTCCATACTCAGCCACTAATTGCGCTATTTTTATTGTTAACTCATCTGACATTTCTTTAGCAGATAAAGTCTCTGCTATCGGTGCATTTCCTACAGCTTTACTCAGCAATCGCAATTGTGCCACCAAGATTCTAAATTGTTCTGCTGCATATTCAGGATGGGTAGTTGGATCTAACAATAAATGTCCAAAACTCAATTCTTGAGCTGCAATATTTTTGTCATGCTCTTCCTTGGCCTCTAATAAGAGTAATTCAAATTCTGTATCAGATAAATGTAAACGCTCTGCTTCAGCAATAATATGCTCTTGCTCCCTAGGTTCTATTTTGTCATCACCATACGCAATCGCTAAGGTACGTTTAAATGATTCTCTATCTATACGTAATTGATCAGTAAATGCAGAAGCTAGTAAACCTGCGGGAATCGCAAAAATACCTATTCCCACTAGCGACAATATGACAGTTAACAATCGACCCATAGGGGTGACAGGTGAAATATCACCATAACCAACTGAAGCCAGAGTAATGACTGCCCAATAAATAGATTGAGGAATGTTTTCAAATTTATCAGGCTGCGCTGCATGTTCGAAAATAAAACCCATACTAGCAGTCAACACCACCAATAAAAACATCACAAATACTGCTGCAGAAATTACTTGCCATTCACGCTTCACAACCTTCAAAAGAGTATCTGTAGCAGAGGTATAGCGCGTCAATTTCAGCATGCGCAATAATCTGAAAACTCTTAAGAATCGTAAATCGAAAACCTGTTTAAAAAAGCTCTCTAATAAAAATGGCAAAATCGTCAATAAATCAATAATGGCTTGACCACTACGCATATGTCGCCATCTCGGAAAATTCATTTTTTGGTAATTAGGATTTTCTGGTGCTGCATATAAGCGTGCAGCATATTCAATAGTGAATACGCTAAATGCAATCATATCGATCCAATAAAACTCGATAAGAAATAATGTGCGAATTTGTTCGACAGTTTCTAACACTACACAAAGAATAGAAAGTGCAATCCAAAAAACAATAAAGTTATCGAGGTAAATATGTAAACGGCCAGAGTGACCTGTCGGTTCTAGCAATGCATAAATTTTTGCACGCAGTGAGCGATTTTTATTCAACTCACGAAACTCATGCCAAGCAGGTATTAATAGACGCGATAGCTTAAACATTCTAGCTAGTCGCATGATTCGCAAAATTCGCAGCATTTCAATATCTACTGCAGCGATCTGTGCAAAATAAAATGGGAAAATAGCAATGAAATCAATCATTGCATAGAAGCTAAAAAAGTAACTTATCCTAGGATATTTTTTATGCGCAAATTCTGGATGCGATGTTGCACTTAATAAGCGCAAACCATATTCAACACTAAATATTGCAACCGTAATGATGTCAAACCAATGAAACGCCCATGCATGTGGCACATAAATTTCAGGCGTATTTTCCAATACGATTGCAGCCACACTGAGCACAATTAATGTGGCAATTATTTTTTCTATTTGATTACTTAATCCGTCAGAAAATTCATGATCAAAAAACCATTTATAAATTGATGACGAGATAGTTGGATGTGATGCGATGTTGTGATTATTATTTTTCATGATTCGTCCAGCATTTTAGTTTTTTTAAAATAATTTTTTACTTAGTAATGTCGCTGCCTCACGCGCTGCTACCCTGCCTTCATCCGTTGGTATGACCCAAATTTCAACATTACTCTCTGGTGAATGAACTGGTTTAATTTCAGAACCTACTGCCACTTGATTTTTTTCTTCATCAAGAACGACACCTAACCATCGCAATTTTTTACAGACTTGCGATCTGAGTACTGCATCATGCTCACCTATTCCTCCACTAAATGCGAGTACATCTAAGCCTTCCATACAAGCTACCATAGCACCACTCTCTCTTACGACTCTATGCGTAAAGAGTGCAATCGCTTCTTGCGCTGCATGACTTGCGTCTGTACGTAATTTTCGCATGTCTGCAGATATACCAGAGACACCTAATAAACCGCTTTGCTTGTAGAGTAATGATTGCAATTGATCGTGATTCCAACCCTGCTCTAACAAATACAAAACTACACCAGGATCTAGATTGCCTGCGCGTGTTCCCATCATCAATCCATCTAATGCAGAAAATCCCATGGTAGATGCAAGACTTTTCCCTGCATGCGCTGAACACAAGCTAGCACCATTTCCCAAGTGCGCCATTAACACGCGATCATGCGCATGCTGACTATGTTCTTCTAACACACTCATGATGTATTGATAGGACAAGCCATGGAATCCATAGCGACGAACGCCTTGCTGTCTCAGCTCTAAAGGTAACGCAAAGGTTTGATGTAGTAAGGGAGCGGATGCATGAAATGCAGTATCAAAACAGGCTACTTGAGGCACTGCTGGAAAAGCCTGTATGAATGCGCGTATACCTGCAATATTGTGTGGCTGATGGAGTGGCGCAAGACTATTTAATTTTTCTAACTGTTTTAAAATTTTGTCGGTTACAAAAACACTGTCTGAAAAATCAGCACCACCATGCACCACTCTATGTGCTACTGCGAGCAACTCAGGAAAATCAGACAAGCTAGTTAATAATTCACGCAAGCTTTGCAAAGCTAATTGAAATGTATCGGTACTTGTTTTATTCAATTCTTGCGTCTTTGAACCTGCTACTGTGGTCCAACGCATGACAGGTGAACCTTGCGGTTCTAAGCCTTCTATATTGCCTGTTAATACACTAGGCATCACTACGCCATCATGCAGAGGATGAAGGGAGAATTTTAGCGAAGAGGAACCCGCGTTGACAGCGAGAATAGCCATGCGGATTTTCCTTTTATTGTTTTATAACCTAACTGTTAAGGCCTAGCTGAGATTGTCGAATAGGATCAGTGCGTAAATGATGCGCACACAATAAAGCTAGCAATGCTGATGCCACTCTTACTGAGGCGCTATCAGCCCGACTTGTGAGTGCAATTGGAACCCGCGCACCCATAACTATGCCAGCCCCACTAGCTCCAGCGAGATACTCCAATTGTTTTGCCAGCATATTGCCTGACTCTAAATCTGGTGCAACCAAAATATCAACATCTCCTGCCACAGGTGAATCTATATGTTTAATCTGCGCTGCATGTGCAGAGATGGCATTATCAAATGCGAGAGGGCCATCTAGTATGCCGCCACGAATTTGTCCACGTTGCGCCATTTTGCATAGACTTGCTGCATCCAATGTCGAGGGAATTGCAGGATTAACTGTTTCTAATGCAGAGAGTATGGCAACCTTAGGTTGCTCTGTGCCCATGATGTGAGCAAAATCGATAGCGTTTTGAATGATGTCTACTTTTTCTAGCAGAGTTGGAAAAATATTTAATGCAGCATCGGTGACCAATAAAGGCTTAGGATATAGAGGCACATCAAAACGGAACACATGCGACATGCGACGACCAGTACGCAAATTCGGTTGTGATAAAACTGCGTGTAGCAATTCATCGGTATGCAAACTACCTTTCATGAGAATTTCTACTTTGCCTTGCGCTGCCATTTCACACGCTTTTTCTGCTGCTGCATGACTATGAGGCACACCAACTATCTCAACGCCACTAATATCACAATTTGCTTGTGCTGCAATGGTACGGATTTTTTCTATTGGCCCCACTAGAACAGGAATAATCAATCCAGCACGCGCAGCATCTAATGCACCTGTAATAGATTCGATATCACAAGGGTGAACCACTGCACAACGCACTGCTTCAAGATGCGCAGCTTTATCTAACAGCGCTTGTAGTCGTGCTTCCGGATCAAAGAGTTGAATATGCGGTGCATTAATTTTAGGACGACGAACTTTTTGTGTTGGTGCTATGACTTTTGCGTCACCATGTAATACATGTTCACCTTTTTGATTAATGACCTGACAATCTAAACCCACACGTTTTTTCACATCGTATTTACTACTCACGGTGACAACGACGGTGAGCGTGTCACCTATGTGCACCGGACGTGTGAAATGTAAATCCTGTTGTAGATAAATCGTACCTGGCCCTGGAAATTGTGTGCCCAGCACAGCAGATATCAAGGCACCACCCCACATGCCATGCGCAATCACACCATGAAATAAGGTGTCATTCGCGTATTCAGGATCAAGATGTGCAGGATTGGTATCACCAGAAACGGCTGCAAATGCACGGATATCATCTATGGTTAATGTGCGTATCAGTTTTGCTGACTGCCCTATTTGTAATTCATCATAGGTGATGTTTTCAGCCCATTCGACTTCTGGAGATTTATTCATGCGACATTCTTCTTTTCAAAAATAATTCAATCTACAGCGTGGCAACCAGCATCCACATAAATTGTTTGGCCTGTCATACCAGAAGCGGCATCAGTGCAAAGGAATGCACACAGCTGCGCTACTTCTTGCAAACTGACTAATCGACCTAATGGAGATTTATTAATTGCGCTTTGCATGAGTTCATCAAAGGCATCAATACCTGATGCTGCGCGCGTAGGAATAGGGCCAGGTGAAACTGCATGCACACGTATGTTGCTTGGCCCCAGTTCCATTGCCATATATCTCACAAGTGATTCTAGCGCTGCCTTTACCGGACCCATTAATCCATAGTGAGGCACAGCTTCATCTGCACCTAAATAAGTCATGGTGAGTAAGCTGCCACCTGAATTCATATGCGGTGTGCAGACTTTCGCTAAAGTCGCAAAAGAATGACATGAGACTTCCATAGCTCTAGCAAACCCTGCACTAGAACTATCAATAGTGCGACCGTGTAAATCTTCTAATGGTGCCCATGCAATCGAATGAATCACAAAATCTAATTTACCTAATTTATCGATTGCTGTTTTTACTAAAGCTTCGATAGCGCCTGCATCTTCTACATTACATGTCACTAGCTCTATGCCATTCGGCTGAGTTAATGGCTCTACATATTTTCTAGCTTTATCGTTTAAACAAGTTGCTACTACATCGGCACCCATTTGCCTCACCAGTTGGGCACAACCCCATGCAATACTGTGTTCATTAGCAAGACCTAATATCAGTCCTTTTTTACCATGCAAACTAAATAGATCGGCCATCAATTATCTTTCATTAAGCTTGAATTACAGTCTGTTAAATACTAATCTGCGTATCGCACCATGATGTACTCACCTGGTGCGTCGCAGAGACTAGCTTTCGCATCAATCTCACGCGCTGGTATTTGCTGGCTGCTCTGCTCTTTCAGCCACGTATTCCATGCTTCCCACCATGAACCTTCATGATGTGCGGCTATCTCTAACCAATCATCTGCATCTATCCAGTCATGTCCTTGCGGCATTCTATGCAGCTGATAATTACGCTTAGCATGACCTGGTTCCGACACAATACCAGCGTTATGACCACCTGAGGCTAATATAAAAGTGGTGTCAGTGTCTGTGTATAAATGAATTTTATATACGGATTTCCAAGGTGAGACATGATCACGCACTGTACCAACAACCATTAATGGCATTTTTAAATTCATTAATGCTACTGGGTTACCTGAAACTTGGTAATGACCTTCCGATAAATCATCATTGAGAAATAAGGTATCGAGATATTCGGAATGCATACGCTCTGGTAAACGTGTGGTGTCAGCATTCCAACTCATTAAGTCATTACTAGTTTCTTCTTCACCCAATAAATATCGGCGCGTATTACGCGACCATATCAAATCACGTGCATGTAAGAACTGAAAAGTCGCAGCCATTTGACGACCACTTAAATAACCTTTACGCGAAATTTGTTCACGCAATGTTTTTAACTGATCATCATCAATAAAGATATCTAATTCACCAGCCTCAGAAAAATCTGTTTGTGCTGCCAGTAAAGTCACACTAGCTAATTCTGGTAGGGGCAGAGTTTTCTTATGATCTGTTTTAACTTCTTGCTTGAGAAATTATTTCGAGCCCAATAAAGCAGCCAAAATTGCTATAAAAGTGTCGCCTAAGCAGTAACCCATAGTATGAATTTTTGGTGCATCTGCAATTTTTCTTACTTGGCGCATAGCATCCATGACACCCGTTTGTAAATAATCATCCATCCCGAGATGACGATCATCTGCATCTGGATTTCGCCAGGAAATCATAAAGACCGTAAAACCTTGCGCAACTAAATATCTCACCATGGAGTTATGCGGAGATAAATCCAAGATGTAGTACTTCATGATAGTGGAAGGAATGATGAGTATGGGTTCAGCTGCAACTTTTTTAGTGGTAGGTTGATACTGAATCAACTCAATCAAATTATTTCTAAACACAACCTCACCTGGTGTGATTGCTACATCACGACCAACTGTTAAAGGTAAGGGAGATAAATTTTCAGGATTCGCTACATTTGAAGAAATTCTCGCTTGCTGCAAGTCTTTCATAAACAATTGATAGCCTTGCATCAAACTTTTACCTGAAGTCTCTACACCTTGTGTCAGCACTTCCGGATTTGTGACTGGCCAATTTGATGGTGACCAAGCATCTAACAACTGCCTAGAAAAAAAACTGACCATCTCTTGTCTGTGCTCAGACATGCCATCAACCTTGGTTGCGTCTTGCAACCATGCGTCACTTGCTTTAAAACCGCCTTTCATAACATTGAATGGCCATTGCGACCAGGCTGGTGCACTAAAGCGTGGATCTTTTTCTGGTACGACTGGCTCGTTTTTATCTGACTTCGCAACTTGCTTTAGCTCATTTTGCATGAGCTCAACTGCTTTCTGCGCTAATTCCATTTGCCGTCCAGGCGAAACAGCCAAATGCATTGCCCAGTCCGCATAGGCTAAAGCTAGAGAAATAGGAGAAAACCCCATCGCTGCTTTTGAAATGTGCTGATGCACCATCTCATCGATGGCTTTGGGATTGAAAACCGGCGGAGATGAAGGTGGCTTAATGTTAGCGGAGTCAGTCTGAGGAGTTTTTTTGGGATTTCTCATGCATCTTGAAAACAATAATGTTGTGGAGCAACAATTATGCTTCAGACTGACCAGTAATAATTCTAAGAGTAAATTTTTTCTAAAAAAACTTGATTCTAGTCAAATTGCTATGACTAAGCCCAGGAATAGAGAAATGACTGGACTCTTACTTAAAAAGTAAAAAGGTATTTACCTTACTTTTTATTATCAAAATAAAAATAATTTACTCTTCAGAGAGATTTTTTAAATACTGCATCGCACCTGCACTAGCATCTTGCCCCGGTTGAGTGCGGCAAAAGTTATCAATACTGTCAATTGCTTTTGCAAATGAAAGGGGATCATCGTTGTAGTTATCTTTGCGTGTTTTTTGTATGCTTTGATATGTCAAACTCAAGGGTGCTAGAAAAGCATTGGTCCATGATTTTTTAGTAGCGTATTCCAACCCACCCCAATCTTTACAAGTGTGATCACCAAACAAACTCGCAGCTTGTGTAACTCTTGGACTTAATAACAGTAAACTCAACAAACAAGATAAAAAGACTGACAATATTTTTTTAAAAGATGGTTTCATAAAATTAAATACTTCCTAGCTCTACACGTTGTCCTAGTAAAGGAACACTCACATCCCAACCGCATTCTTTTTTAATTTTTAAGCGCAACGCATCCGACGCTTCTGGCTCACCATGTGTAACAAAAATATGTTTAGGTGCTTGCTTTAAGGTTTTTAACCAATCGATTATCTGCCCTGCATCAGCATGTGCAGACATGCTTGGCAAAGAAACGACTTCTGCATTGATGCGCACATCTTCTCCAAATATACGAATAGTAGGATCACCTGCCACTATTTTTGCACCACGTGTACCACCTGCTTGGTAACCAGCAAAGACAATACTATTTTTATGATCTGATGCTAGTGCTCGTAGATGATGCAAGATACGCCCACCTGTTGCCATCCCACTGGCAGAGATAATAATGCAGGGATAATGCATTTGATCTAAGGCGCGTGATTCATCTACCGTTTTACAGATTTTTGCGACATGTGACATCAATGCACATTCTTCTTTTGATAAACGATGATCCGCATGATGGCGTAAATAAATGTTCAATGATTCTATCGCCATAGGACTATCTAAAAAAACTGGAAGATCAGGTATGCGGCCAGATTGTTTTAGTAAAGCGATTTCATATAAAAGATTTTGAGCACGCCCTACTGCAAATGCAGGTACAACTACTTTCCCACCTCTTGCTGCGGTACGGCTTATCACATCAGCTAGTAGTTGACCTCCATCATAAGGGGCATGACTACGATTACCATAGGTAGATTCTACAATCAGATAATCTGCATGAGCGATAGGTGTGGGGGGACGCATCACTAAATCATCTGGGCGACCTAAATCGCCAGATAATAATAAGCTGCCAACCTCTGTTCTAATTTCTACAGAACTCGCTCCTAATATATGTCCTGCTGCACGCAATCGCACACGCAGATGACCTATAGTAAATTCATGATCCATTGCTATAGATTTGAAATATTTCAAAGCTTTTTTCGCATCTAATTCTGTATATAGAGGCAAAGCAGTTGCATGACGTGAGGACTTATGTCGATTTGAAAAATAGGCATCTTCTTCTTGTAAATGTCCACTATCAGGCAACAATAATCCACACAGCTCAGTAGTTGCGGGCGTTGCATATATAGGACCTTTGAACCCGTTTTTCACTAATAATGGTAACGCGCCGCTGTGATCTAAATGCGCGTGGGTTAACACCACTGCATCGATTTTTTTAGGATTAAAGGGTAGCGCTTCCCAATTAAGTAAACGTAGATTTTTATAACCCTGAAATAATCCAGCATCAACCAGAATAGTTAATCCTTCATGTTCAATTAAATATTTAGATCCAGTGACTGTGCTAGCCGCACCAAGAAAGCTGAGTTTCATATTCGAATTCCCTATAAATCTGCTTTGATAAATATTATTGCTATTCAAAGAAGATTATTTGTTCTTTTAAAATAATATGGCTATTCTATTCTGCATTCGTCATTAAAGTGTAAAAACACCATACAGCTGGAGTATCAGGTTCACTTTACGAAGCTAGATTTATAATCAGCGCTACAATAAAGCCATAAGAAATTTATTCTTGATGGCTTAGCTGTTTGTGAAGACATGATTAGGATATAGACCGTGAAACTCGCGCTGCTGTCGGATATACATGCCAATTTGCCTGCCTTGGAAGCATGCCTTGTACATGCAAATACAGAAGGCGCGAGTCAATTCGCTTTGTTAGGTGACATTGTGGATTACGGTCCCTATCCTGCAGAGACCGTGGAGCGATGCCGTCAATTAGAACAAGAAGGTGCGATTGTATTGCGTGGCAATCATGATATTGCCGTCACTTCAGGGCCTAATGCAGAGGCGACATGGGGCAATATGATTTCAAGCTGGACCTTTAATCAACTCAATCAAGATCAACAAGCATGGTTAGCGCAACTACCACTCACCGCTATTATTGATAAAGTTTTTTTAGTACACGCCACTGCAGATGCGCCAGAAAAATGGCATTACATACAAGATGAACGATTAGCCTCACGCAGCTTAGATGCAGCAGCAAAAAATCCAGAAATTCGCTATGTGTTTGGTGGGCATGTGCATCAACAATCACTGTACTACCGGGGATCTGGCAATCGGCTGATGCCGTTTCAACCTAAGAACGGTATTGCCATTCCTGTTGGCACCCATAGGCACTGGCTTGCAACAGTTGGTTCAGTAGGACAACCGCGTGATGGTGATACTCGCGCCAACTACGCTTTACTTGATATGCAAACTTCGCAATTAACTTTTCATCGTGTCAGTTATGACCATTTATCCGTAGCGCAAGCTATGCGTGATCTAGACTTACCTGAAGAATTAGTCAAAAGACTGGAGTCGGGTCGATGACACGATTAGCTGAAGGAAGTGAATTAGATGGTTTTACGATAGGGCCACGTATTCACGGTGGAGCTATGGCGAGTATTTATTCTGTAACGTATGCAGATGGCCGCCCTGCACTATTCGATATGGTGATGAAAGTACCATTAATGCGTAGCGGTGATGGCGCAGAAAATATCGTTAGCTTTGAAATAGAACATCAATTACTACAAGTATTGCAGGGCCCACATGTGCCGCGTTTTGTAGCAGCTGGTGATTTAAGTCGTGTGCCTTATTTAGTAATGGAACACATACAAGGTGAAACTCTAGAATCATTCAATCGCTCACATCGCAATCATGAACAATCGCTTGCTATAGCAACGATCACCCAACTAGGCGCACAATTAGCAGAAGCACTGCATAGTTTGCATCAACAAAATGCATGCCATCATGATTTAAAACCAGCCAATGTCATGCTAGGACAAGATGACCGCATGATCTTGTTAGATTTTGGTTTGTCTTACCATGCAAATTACCCAGATCTACTTGCAGAAGAATTACGCAAAGCAGTAGGCTCGCCTGCTTGGATAGCACCTGAACAAATTGTTGGTGTACGTGGTGATCCACGTAGCGATGTGTTTGCGATTGGTGTCATGCTGTATGAGATGACCACTGGAGAATTACCATTTGGCTCACCCGCTACTGCAGGTGGATTACGTCAAAGATTATGGATGAGTCCGCGACCACCACGCGCATTGCGGCATGATTGTCCCGAATGGTTACAAGAAGTGATTTTAAGATGCTTAGAACCACAAGCAGATCAACGCTATCCTTCAGCTTCCCATCTCTTATTTGATTTGCGTAATCCCGATCAAATCACGATTACAGAACGTGGTCGCAAAACAGTAGGCAAAGGTTTTTGGTGGCATTTTAAACGCTGGTTAAAAGCAGCCGGTATGCAGTATCAAGCAAGTCCTCTACCCTCTGAACAAATTTCTGAAGTACCGATAGTGATGGTTGCATTGCCTAATAAAGATGTAAGCGATACAACACTCTATGCACTAAGACAGGCAACCAAGCGCTCACTAGGCACACGACCTGGAGCAAAATTAGCAATCGTGACAGTGATTAACACTGGTATCAATGCGAGTTCAGACAATAATCAAAGCGAGACTTGGGTACAACGCCAACATCTTGCTAGTTTTAAAAAATGGACAGAAGGCTTAAACCTACAAAACCATCAAGTATCTTTTCATGTGATTGAATCAGCTAATGTGGCGCAAGCCTTACTACGCTATGCAGAGGGTAACAAAGTTAACCTGATCATTATGGGTGCAGCCACACATGGATTAGCACTTCAAAATTTCATCGCAACCGTGCCTATCAGTGTGGCTATGCATGCGCCATGTACGGTGATATTAGTGAAAGAGAGTTTGCCGTTTGATCAGATTGCTTGATTTTTATTCAGCTAAAATTCTTCTACAAGATAACGCGTAATAAAAGCTTATCTAACTAGCTTGCAGCCTCTGGAATTTTGCATACAACCCTTAGCCATAACAAACCAATAAGACCAGCTAATAAAGATGCAGTGAATACCGCTATCTTAGATGCATTAATTAGTTCAACCTGACCTTCAAACGCAAGATTAGTAATAAAAATAGAAATAGTAAATCCTATACCACCCAGCAAACCGGCTCCTATCATGTGAGGCCAAGTTACCTCACTGGGTAACTTACATATCCCTATCAAAACAACAGCTACAGAAAAAATTATTACGCCTAATGGCTTTCCTATAACAAGTCCTAATATCACCCCTAAACTATTCGGCGTTGCTAAATCAAGTGCCCAGTTAGCACCAAATACAATACCAGTATTCGCTAGTGCAAACAGAGGCAAGACAATAAATGCAACTGGCTTATGAAGAAAGTTTTCTAATTGATGCGATGGCGATGGCTGCTGCTGATCACGGGACCAAAATGGGACTGCAAATGCAAGCATTACACCAGCAGCTGTAGCATGCACTCCAGATTTAAGCATGAAAATCCACATGAACACACCACCAACTAAATAAATTGAGAGTGTACCCACACGAAAAATAAGATTTAAGCATAGTAGAGTTATAAAAATTCCTACACTCATCGCCAGATATAGCAAAGCAACATGATCTGTATAAAACAATGCAATCATTATGATTGCGATTAAATCATCAATTACTGCAAATGCGACAATAAAAACTTTTAGTGAAGGTGGAATCCTCTTACCCAATAAAGCTAGTGCACCTAGTGCAAATGCTATATCGGTCGCCATAGGAATACCTATCCCAGCTTGGGTTGGTAGATCAGCATTTAACAAATAGTGACTCAGCGCTGGCGCAAGCGTTCCGCCCAACGCGGCAAATATGGGTAATAACGCATTGCGTATCAGCGACAACTCTCCTACATATAATTCCCGCTCAAGCTCTAATCCGATCATTAAAAAGAAGATCGCCATCAATCCATCATTGATCCAATGATCTAAGCTCAAACCAAAAAATTCATTTTTCCAAAAGGAAAGATAGTGATCGCTGAATAATGAATTCGCAAGTGTCACACTAATTAGCGTCGCAACGACTAAAATTATTGCACTTGATTTTTCTGATTCAAAGAAACGATTGAATGTGCTTGATAACTGATAAATTTTTTTCATACGCTAAAGTAGTTTTAGTAATTTAAAAAAATTATAAGAATTTATTTTTGTTCAGTATCTTATCTCAAAAAGCTAACTAAGCTCCCGGAACTCATATTGCCAATGTGTAACGAAGCTCCCACTTACAAACAATCTCTGGGAGACTTTCGTGAATTTTTCATTTCCTATCGCTACATTCACCTTCATTTTAACTACTTGCTTACTAACTGATGCTTATGCAGACGGAAGCGCAGACACTGCCAATGCGGCAAGTGGACATGCTAGCGCTGCTGTAACCATGGGTGTCACTGCAATTGGACAAGCAACTATCGGTGTATTAGCTGTTCCTATGCTATCTGTCGGCGCTAGTGGCAGCGCAGCTGGGCTAAGCAGCACAAAAATCGGACAAGCTTCCGCTGCCGCAGCCGGATCACCCGCAAACGGTCCATTACCTCTCACCGATAAAACAATTACCGTCACATCCCCTGCTGAAGCACTAAAGCCTAGCAATACAACAACACCTCGTTAATGCATTTAACAATATCTAATGGGACAATATGATGAAAAAAAATCTGATTAAAATTTTCTTACTTCTATTATTTTTTTATAGCCATGTATCCGTCCATGCTACTAGCTTTAGTGGAAGTAGCGCTAGCGCTAAGCCTCAATTCCCTGCTGAACAAATTATTGGATTTTCAAAAAAGGTTGAACAAAAATTAGCACAAGAAGGTGTGCGTGTAGCGATCTTAGCGAGAATGGGTCGACCCTTATCTGAAATGCCAGAGGGTATGCATTTCACACATGTGGCTTTTGCAGTTTATTCAAACATCACGCTTGCAGATGGAAGTAATGTACCTGGCTATGCTATCTACAATCTTTATCAAAAAAATGATCGCCCTAATCTCAGTGAACTAGTCCAAGATTATCCTGTTGATTTCTTTTCTGGCGTTGCAGAACTTGAAGCTGGCATTCTGATACCTTCACCTGAATTACAGCAACGTCTATTATCAGTAATTGCATCACCTACTTATCGATCACTACATCAACCACGTTATTCAGTCATCGCTAATCCCTACAGCATAGAACTACAAAATTGTACTGAGTTTGTTCTTGATGTAATTAATGCAGCTATTTACCAGACTAGTGATATCAAACTCATTAAAGCTAATACGAAAGTTTATTTCAAAGCGCAACCTGTGAAAGTTAATCCTTTCAAGCTTATGTTGGGCTCCATGTTTTCTGCGGAAGTGTCTACTTCAGATCAACGCGGCACACCCGTAACTGCCACCTTTGAAAAAATCTCTGAGTATTTACAAACTTACGATAAAGGTAGCAGAGTATTGAGTATTTCACCTTGAAATATGAACGCACCTTAGCATCCTTACTGCCTATAAAATACTAAAGCCCCTGATGGGGCTTTTTCTTTTTGGCGCTGATAGATATAAAGATATACGCTTGAACATTCGCCCACAAGCCATTATTAGCTTGAATTCACTTGTTAGTATTCAAGATATCCTAAAAAGGTATAGTTCAACTTACCCAACTGACTCACCATTAAAGTTTAGATTTTTAGAGCGACATTCATTATCCTTACTCTTTTATACTTCCGGACGGAAGATTGCCGAGCCATTTAAAATTAATGATTTTAAGGTTTGGCGTGATCACCATACTGCAGCATATACAGTTGACGCTAATGGACAACTGTACTAGTCATACGAGGTGATTGAATGCACACACATGTCTTAGGTTTGAATTCAGAAATGAAAGCAGCGTTAGCTGGAGTGATTGCCAACGTTATTCTGGGTGCGTCTTCCCTTTATTGGAAAACTTTCGGAGACATTTCACCGCAAGCTTTGCTGTGCTATCGCATTTTGATTTCTCTGTTAACGATTGCTGCCGTCCTCGCCTTCAAAGATGACCTACGTTCCATTATTAATCGTGTGTCACTCCGATTGTTGATGGCTCATACACTTGCTGCTGTTTTTGTAGTTATTAATTGGGGTACATTTATTTGGGCTTCTATTAATGGACATGTACTTGAAAGTGGACTTGGCTATTTACTCGCTCCATTTGTCGCCATAACAATAGGGGCTTTGGCTCTAAAAGAAAAGATAAGTCTATCTCGATTATTAGCGCTTATAACCATTGCAGTAGCGGTCAGCTATTTATTTACAACTAGTAGGGATCTATCCCACTGGGTATACATCACGATTGGAATCACTTGGGGTGGTTATGCCTGCCTCAAGAAATTAACTACGCTGGATTCTTTTAGTGGACTACTCGTTGAAACATCTGTACTAGCTGTTTTCATTCCATTGATGGTGCTCACACTCCCTATCTCGTTGAGCTTACCAAATACAATTCCATTATCTAAAATTTTGTTACTTGGACTTTGCGGATTTGTTTCGGTTATTCCCTTAGCTCTTTTTGCTTTTGCAGCTTCTCGTCTTGCTCTTTCCATCATGGGATTTTTTCAATTTGTACTCCCTATGACACAACTTTTCGTTGCACTTGCTATTTATCGACAACCGGTTTCCCATAACACTCTTTTATGCTTTTCTGTTATCGCATTGGGCTTAGTGTTAATCGTTGCAGAACAATTTATGCAAGCGCGTAAATTAGTTACCAATAAAATATAAGTTTTATGTCATCTA
>JAXISQ010000001.1:0-28930 GCA_034680505.1 Noviherbaspirillum sp. | reverse complement strand
CTGGTTCTTCTGACTGGCCATAAGCAAGCGCAACGGCATCCAGACGGCGCTTCATACTGAAATATCCAACATCGCACCTGAAGGTGCAGACCAACTCTCAGGCAAACTCGGCCGCGCTGAATGGAAAATGCGCATAGAGTCCATCGTCAATCCTGCATCGCGTAAACGCTTGCTCAATGCTTCAGTATGACGTCGCGCTAAATTCACCACATCTTCACGCACTGCCCACATCATCATATCGACATGCGCTAAGCGAGAAATGGAGGTTTTTAACCATATCTCCCCGAGATGATCACTGTTGGTGTGTATGTTGACGGTAAAGGGTGGTTTTTCTTCGCCAGGTCGACGAGCTCCGCGAAAAAAATGAATCTCGACTGGATTAGCATCGATAAAAGGTAACACCATAGAAAATGAAATTTCACCTCTCGTTTGCGCCGCTAAGGATTCAACTTGTGCTGCTTCTACATCATCTAAGGCTTTTTCCAACTTACCTTTACTTTGAATATCAGCATCACTTAGGGCACGCAACATCTTCCTTAGTAACGCTTTGTTATCTGATAAAGGAATCGATTTGCCCTGCGCGAGTAAAGCCTCTAACCAAAAACCAGAATTCTGGACTGCCTTTTCAATATCAACCGCGTTCAGCGCGCCCATAGTCAATCGCATGCGTTGAAAAATGGCTGCCATCTCAGGGCTACTCAGAGTTTTAAATAGTGCTTCAAACTGTGCCGGTTGAAACAAACTCATTAAAACTGGCGTTTGCGGTGGACGCAAAGATAAGGCGAGAAGACGCGAATTATTAATCGTAGGTGTGGGGCTGGGTGCGACTGAGAAAATAGATTCTGATTGATCTGCTGTTTCTTCTTGCTGCTCTACAGGACGCAATAACCAACCATGCGCTTTAGCTTGCGCACGCAACCAAATGTCTTCACCTGGACGAAAACGTAAACCTGGAGGCAGATCAAATAGTTGCCCATTAATGAGCATTTTTAAGGTTTCACCTCTAACCTCAACACTTGCTTGAATAACTTGACCTTCGCGCAAGCCGAGTGCGCGCGCTACCGGCGCTTCTATTTGAAGCGCTTTTCCTTCGAGATAAATAGGATTAAGGCGACCAACTCGGGTCGCCTCATCTGGGCCGATCATATGATCGTAAGTATAAACCTCGGCTTACGGGTATCTCACCCACTTTTTCTTTTCTTCTGGGGACACTGGAGGCGCAGGCCCTTCACTACCAGCCACAATAACGGGTGGTTTTGGAATCGCAATCACATCTGGATTGGGTGGATTATTCATGGACGGTGCAGGAGCGACAGCAATTGCTGGTGTGCTTGCTTCACGCAAAACTGGTTCACGAGGACGAATAATTTCAACTGGTGCTGAGTGTGGTTGATCACCATGTGGCTTAGCTGCTACTGGCGGATTCATATCACCCAAAACCACGAGTCTAAACATGGATTGATCTGGTACACGCAATGTCACACCAGCACGCAGTTTTGCTTTTGGATCAGCTAACACTTGAGGATTCGCTTTGACAAATGCTTCACGCATAACATCCGCAGAAAACGGTGTAGTTGGGAAGATTTTCTTAATGATGCTGTCTAGGGAGTCGCGTGCTTCTACAACATAGCTTTTTACTTCGCCAGATTGTCCGTGTGCATGCGCATCTACTGCATCACGTGCCACGTCATGTAATGCACCTTTAACAGGTTCATGTTTTGCAGCTTGTGGTGCAGGTTTACGTTTTTTCGGAGCCTCATGTTTAACGACGGGCACTTTCTCTATAACCATATCAACTGGTTTGTCGTGACCACCACCATGTGCGTTCGCTGCAGCTTTTTCTGCAGGTTTTTCTGATGGTTTTTCAGCTGTTTTTTCTGCAGGCTTATCCGCCGGTTTTTCCGCTGCTTTATCTGCCGGTTTTGCAGCAGGTTTATCAGCTGGTCTAGGGATAGACGTGACTTTAGGAAATGGCTTAGACGGTAATTCTGGTTCAGCAGGCTTATCGTCTTTTTTTGCCTCCGCCTTTGCGGCTTTGGGGTCTGCTTTGGGGTCTGCCTTAGCATCAGCTGGCTTGGCTGCATCTGGCTTAGCCGGTGGATCATTAGCTAGCGCAAGACCGCTTACGGTCAGGGCAACTGCTAACGCGAGCGGGCTCAGGTGAAGGTTTCTCATTGTGTTCTCCGGATTTTCTAGAATGGGGTGGCGACCCAGTCACCCGCTTTTGACATGTCTTTAGGGCCAGCCAGTTTCTTCACTTTCGCCAAACCATTTTTAACGCTTACCACTTCAACTAGCGCCATATGTTGTCCGCTATCGGGTTCTAATATTCTTGCAGGAAGAAACTCACGGTTGAGTAATAACATTTGATCACCAACCGATACACCGGCAGACTGACCACCATTAATTACCCAGGTTCCCGCAGCTTCTTGCAATACATTAAATTGCAATGGTTTACAGCTAAATACTTTATCAATTTTATCGTGCCAGCGATGCAGCACTAAGTCCAATTCAGTCAGCAAGCCCGGGGGTAAAGGCTGGCTATTCGTGCTGATTTCTGTTTCAGGATAAAACAATGGAGCGATATCTTGCCAAATCACATTTTGGCTGCTGCGTTCAACAATAGAGAGACGCATCACAAAAGGTATAGGGCGACGTTTTGCTGGTGGCTCTTCTTTGAAAAAATTCTGTATTGACTGCGCTGCTTCATAAGACACAGAACGCGCTCTAGCTGGACGAACAGGCTCTACACCCAAAGCACCAGGGGATAAAACTTCGATCATCATTTGATACGGCATTTGATCTGGTGTCGCACCAGTCAACAGCCGATCATAGGTGTTATCAGGCAAGACTGCGGCGGCTGAAATTAACCATTTACGACTAACACCTGCTTGCGCTGTGAATCGAGCGCGAGCCTGGGATAAAAATTTATTCCAATCAGTGCGCTCGGTACCATTCGCTGTAATACGCATGGCAACATCTAATGTCGCTTCACGACGATAGCGTTGTTCCACTCCACGACATACTTCTTCATTCGCCACACCATTACCGGTGTCTGCAACAAACAAAGTTGTGTTGTTTGCTTCATGTTGTGCATAAGGCAGCATACGCACACTACGCACTTTCATGTCGGAAGTGATGCGTGTGTTTTCATGTAACTGACCAGTATTGTCCACCCATGCAGCTGTGCGCACCTGTGTCCGGCTAGCCATCGCAGCATCTATTAAAGAATGTTGCAAAGCTTCCAGTCGTTTGCGTGGCTCGGTCGGCAAGGATTGCTCCGCAGCGCTAGCGCACAGGGCAATACTCGCCAAAGAAGCTGACAGTAACAGGGGCAAAATACGCATGGCGGACATGCTGATTATCTCCGTGCAGCCAATTGCGCCAAGTACAACACACGCAGATCATTTACAACACGGCCATCGAGTGAGAGTGTGGTCTCATAAGTATCATCACCTACAGGGGTAATGGACTCGAGAACTGCACCATAGATAATGCCTTGTACGCGAGTACGGAAGGTATCACTGGTGACCATCATCTCAGCAACGGTAGTTTGTGCATCCAATTGTTGGCCATAGACTTGTTCAGTCAGGGCACGATAAGCATCAAGCTTTGATGCACGAATCGCCATCAAACGTTGTTGCGCTGGATTGCGATGATTTTGTGTACTGATAACAGCATAGCCTGTTGCACGCACAGTTTGCTGACGTTCCATCATTGGCGTAATCATGCTGGTTGAATCTGGCGAGTGTTTAGTCTCTGCCGCTTTCGCCTCAGCTTTTGCTTCAGCGATTTTTGCTTCAGCAGCTTTTAATTCCGCGTTCTTGGCTTCAATTGCTTTCACTTCTGCAGCCTTCATTTCAGCCATTTTCGCTTCCATGGATTTCACATCAGCCATAGCTTGCTTAGATTCAGCCTGAGCTTGCTTGGTTTCGGCACGCGCCGAAGCAGCCTCGGTAAAGACAGAAGTTGGCACGGTTGAACATGCAGCCGCTAAAACGGCTACCGACACCACCAACACTTTAGACATTGTGTTCATAAATCACCCCTTTTTTTTGGCCAGCCGGTCAAAAGCTCATCCATCACACTTTTTTCCGACCCCTAATAAAACTTATCAATGAGAAAACAAACTCTGAAAATACCTGTGGCGCGACTGCCGTAACAATAGCCTTGCCAAATGGCAAAAATAACTTTCTCGCTTGCTGTATCGGCACTACCTGCATGTTCTTTAGCCTTAAATGCCGAAATACCCATAAAAGTACGCAGGTGGCATGTCGCTTGCTTAACAAGCTTCGAGACCAATTATGTATGCAGCACCGAAAAATATTAACTCCTTGATTTTTATAAAGTTTTTATAAATGACTACCATCTCTATGTCAACTATTCGACAGCGCTTGTCGAAATTTGAGTTTACCGGGCTCGGAATTCCGTTCCTGGTGCTGTTGATCATGGCCATGTTGGTTGTGCCATTACCAGCACTTCTTCTCGATATTCTGTTTACATTTAATATTTTGATAAGTTTGGTGATCATCATGATCGCCATTGGCACCCGCAAACCTTTGGAGTTCTCATCATTTCCATCGGTACTGTTATTTGCCACAATGTTAAGACTGGCTTTGAACGTTGCCTCTTCTCGGGTAATTTTAGTTAATGGCCACGAAGGTGAACATGCTGCCGGCGCGGTGATTGCAGCTTTCGGTGAATTCGTAATTAGTGGCAACTATTTAGTCGGTTTTATTATCTTCGTGATCTTAATGATCATCAATTTCATTGTGGTGACAAAGGGCGCGGGTCGCGTCTCTGAAGTCAATGCCCGTTTTACCTTGGATGCTATGCCAGGTAAGCAAATGGCCATCGATGCCGACTTAAATGCAGGCTCGATCACCCAAGAACAAGCAAAAAAACGCCGCGATGAAATCGCGCAGGAAGCTGACTTCTTCGGCTCCATGGATGGTGCTTCTAAATTCGTGTCTGGCGATGCGATAGCGGGTATCTTGATTTTGCTTATCAACGTCGTTGGCGGTCTGGCCATCGGTGTGATGCAACATGACTTATCTTTCGGCGATGCAGGCAAGTTGTATGTCTTGTTGACCATCGGTGACGGCTTGGTTGCGCAAATCCCCTCGCTCTTACTGTCATTAGCGACTGCGATTATTGTTACCCGCGTTACGACCTCGGAGTCCATGACCGAGCAGGCTGTTTCGCAAATCTCGAATCCTTCTGCCCTCTTTATTAGTGCCGGTATCTTGGCTTTCTTAGGCTTTGTGCCTGGTATGCCGCATTTGGTCTTCATTACCCTGTCCTTAGCGACTGCAGGTCTGGGTATTATGTTGATTCAAAAAGAAGAAGTCATCGCCAATGAAACCAAGCAACAAGAAGACGCTAAAGCACCTGAACCACCTAAAGAATTAGATTGGGACGATGTTGATCAGGTTGATTTAATTGGACTAGAAATTGGTTACGGCTTAATCCCTCTGGTGAATCCAGAAACAGGTGGACAACTACTACCGCGCGTAAAAGGCGTGCGTAAAAAACTCTCTGCTGAATTAGGTTTCTTAGTGCAATCCGTTCGTATTCGTGATGCATTGAATTTAGATCCTGATATTTATCACATCGTATTAAATGGCGTGACTCGTGGACGTGGTGAAATCAAACCCGGCCGTGAACTCGCTATTAATCCAGGTAAGGTGTATGGTGAATTAGAAGGCATTCCAACTAAAGAACCAGCTTTCGGTTTAGATGCGGTGTGGATTGATCCAGGTCAGCGTGACTATGCGCGTACCTTGGGTTACACCGTGGTTGATCCTTCGACAGCGATTGCTACCCACTTAAATAAAGTATTACGTGATAACGCTGCTGAACTACTCTCGCATGATGAAACGCAGCAGTTACTCAATAAGCTAGCTGAGAAATCACCTAAGTTGGTAGAAGATCTAGTACCAGGCAAAATGGCATTAGGTATCATCACACGCACATTACAACTCCTGCTCTCTGAGGGCGTATCAATTCGTGACATGCGCACGATTGTTGAAACACTCTCTGATGTCAGCAGCAGAACGCAAGATCCAGAACAACTCACTACCTTGGTTCGTCCTAAGCTCGGTCGCATGATTGTGCAAGAACTCTTGGATATGAAAGACAGCTTGCCAGTCATGACATTGGCACCTGAATTAGAGCAATTACTGCATAACGTATTAGCGAACAGCAATGGCAACCAAAATGTAGTGATTGAGCCTGGTTTAGCTGAGAGCCTGTTCACCGCTTTGCGTTCAGCTAGTCAAACTGTAGAAGATCAGGGTCACCCCAGCGTGCTGGTGGTCTCCCCCACTGTTCGTCCTTGGTTATCCAAAATGGTAAGACATCGTGTCAGTGAACTGACTGTCTTGTCGTACACGGAAATCCCTGATGATCAGGCAGTAAAAGTTATTTATACCGTTGAAGCACAGTCTAAGTCGTAACAGGGAATCCTCATGGAACTCAAACGAATCCTCGCAAAAGACATCCGCAGAGCCACCGAAAAAGCCGTCGCGCTTTACGGTAAAGATGTCCTGTTTGTTTCAAACTCAAAAGTCAATGGCATGACAGAAGTCATTGTTGCTGTTGAAGTTGAACCAGAACATATTGAACCGCCTGCAAATTTAGGGGATGGTGAACAATTCCATAATGCCCTGACCTCGTCTTTCAAAGCATTAACGAATGGAGCGACTGCCTCTGCTGCACCAGTTGAAGAAGAGCAAGATGAAGAAATCATCTACAACGGCAGAGCTGAAGTACAAACCGCTACTACGCTGGCTAATAATGAACGTGATTACATACGCGGCCGTGAAATCGTTGATTTAGTGCGTGATGAACTCTCTGCTATACGCAAAGAATTCAAACTTGCACAGCGGGTCGCGATGTATCAATCGAATCACATGGGACATCCATCGGTTAAGCCACTCATCTCTGCACTATCAGAAGCGAGTATTCCTGTTTCGCTGCGAACGCTTTTAGTTGATCACATTCGTGATATGGAAGACTTACCAACCGCAAAAGAAGCATTACAAGCGCATTTAGTTAATAGCATGGGTGAGCATCATGCGAAGTTACCGCAGAGCGGCATTCATGCAATTGTTGGCCCTGCTGGTGCTGGTAAAACCACCATGGTAGCCAAGCTCGCTAAGGCAGCTGCGGAGCGTAAAGGTGCTGAACAAGTTGCTGTGATTAGCTATTGCGATCAACGTGCAGGTGCTTGGAGCCAAATCCAAATGTTATGCGCCCAAAGTGGTGTGGACTGTCTGCGTGCGAATAACCCAGAAATGCTCTCTACCCTGCTAGCAGAATTAGGCCCACGCACACTGATTTTGATTGATACTCCTGGTGTAGAAGTTGCCATCAGGACACATGAGATAGTAGGATGTGCATCAAATATTGAATGCCATCTAGTGTTGCCGGCTGATGCAGCTGCAACCACGGTCAGAAAGTACTTGCTTGACTCTAGCTTGGAATGGAAAAGCCTCATGGTCGCCCGTATGGATGAATCAAATCAGCCTTGGCCGCTGATTCAATTCTTATGCGAGCATCAGGTTCCACTCTCTGCGGCTTCGGATAGCCCACTCGTTACCTCTGCATTAAGGGTATTGTCTGCAGCGAATCTGGTAAGCCTAGCTATACAAAGCTTAGAACTGGATGATGTGCTCTCAAAGAATAATGAAATGTCGCAAGAAGTAAAAACAGAAAATACGATCATGACTGCAGCACAAGCTCTGGTCGAGCGTATGGAAAAGAGAACGCATGTCAACTAAACGTAAAACTGAAGTAATCGGCATCGCCAGTGGCAAAGGTGGCGTGGGTAAAACTACGCTATCGGTGAACTTGGCCGTCGCATTGTCCATGATGGGCAAAAGCGTCATGCTACTGGATGGCGATCTTGGTTTAGCGAATGCACAAATTGCACTTGGCTGTCAGGCATCATTCAATTTATCGCATGTCATAGCGGGTCAAAAAACACTCAAAGAAATCATTGTCACCTCACGTACTGGTGTCAAATTAGTCCCTGGTGCATCCGGTGTGTATCACATGGCAGATTTAAGCCCTGCGATTACTGCAGGCATCGTACAAAGTTTTAGTGAATTAGATGAAGAAATCGATTATCTGATTGTGGATGCTGCAGCTGGCATCGCACCTTCTGTACTCGCTTTCATGGAGGCTTGTCAGCGCCGCTTTATTGTTGTGCGCGATGAACCCTCTTCTATCGCAGACGCCTACGGCATCATTAAAGTGATGACGCGCGATCTCGATCTCGACGAAATTTACCTGATACCAAATATGGTGGAAAGTCAGGCTGCTGGAGCTCAGCTTTTTAGGCGTGTGAACGATGTTTGTGACCGCTTTTTAGGTAAATCATTGCAATACATTACTTCTATTGAAGCTGACGAGCTGGTGCTGACTGCTTTGAAGAAGTATCAGTCGATTATGGAATTCGCGCCCGGCAGTAGTGGCGCGCGCGATTTCCGTCGACTCGCTGACGCACTGGCCTCGTTGCCAGTGATTGACCATGCTTCAGGCGGACTCCAGTTCTTCATGGAACGACTGGTTAAACAAAATTAAGGCGAGACTACTATGCCACCCTCAACCCGCCTCTACGAGCAAACGCAAAATCGCGATGAAGAATTAATTCTCGCGCATTTGGGTATGGTCAAACGTGTCGCTGTGCATTTAAAAGCACGTATACCTCCTTTCATGGAAGTCGACGAGCTAGTGCAAGTAGGCATGATAGGACTGATAGAAGCTGCGCGTGCATTTGATCCTACTAAAGGTGTTGCGTTTGAAAGTTATGCGCATAGTCGTGTACGCGGCGCCATGATTGATGAAGTACGACGCTTATCTTTCTTACCCCGCTCTGCTGTCGCATTTAATAAATCGCACAGCTCAGCCAATCAAGCATTAGCCACTGAGTTAGGTCGTGCACCTACCCAAGCTGAACTTGCTGAATTTATGGGACGTGAATTAGAAAGCTTTGAAAAAGATCGTGGTTCAGCACGTCAATTCGAGACCTTCTCTATGGAAGTCGTTTCAGAAGAAGTGATGAACATTCGTGAACAAGAATCACGTCAACCCGATGCATTGGTTGAAGAGTCACAAATGATGAATGCATTAACGGATGCGATAGATGGTTTACCTGAACGCGATAAATTAGTTATTTCTTTGTATTACGTAGAAGAGTTGAACTTACGTGAAATTGGCGAAGTACTGGGTGTATCAGAATCGCGTGTGTCGCAGATTTTGTCTGCCAACGTAAAAAAGCTGCGCACACAATTACAACATTGAAGCCATATGGATCACCAACCTTATGTCCGAGCCCCAAATGAATAATGTATTGCTACTCCTGGTATTTGCAGGCTTAGTTGGTCTGCTGCTTGTGGTGTTTTATCTGCTAGACAGAGTTAACGCCCTGCATAATCAAAATGAGATTGCCAGACTCAAACGTCCATTCACGGATAGCACAATGACCACCATGAACGGCAGAATCCTATGGGATGTGCTGAGTGGTGAAGCGATGCAAGAACTCGATGAAGAAATGATCGGCCAGTTACGCAGCCGTTATGAAATGGTGCTGCAAAAGCATATCGAACTTTTATTTGAAGATGGCATGTTAGATGGTCGCGAAGGTTTTAGCATGCCAGTTTCTCCAGAACGTAAAGTGCCGACATTACGTGGCGAATTTACTTCATGGATACCGCATGAATTTGCAAAAGGCATTTACAACGCTGGGCATGATCGTGCAACTAAACCTGAAACTGAACATCCCCTGATTGCAGCTGCACTCGACAATATTGGTAATGAATTATTTGAACAAGTAGGCATGCCGCCTATTTTATTGTCCAAACTCTTAATGCCTAACATAGAGCCGCATGTTCCAGAACCAGTTCCTGAGTTAGAAGCTAATGCCGACGCACAGGTTGCACAACCAGAAATTCCTGCATTACCCGCACCAGATGCTATGCAAAATCCCGTCATGATGGCTACTGGTGAACAAGCTATGCCTGTTGCGATATCGTCTGAAGTAGCGATTGATCCTGTAACAGGCGCTCCAATTGCCAACGCAGCAGTAGATCAAAATGCTACTGCTCCATTGTCAGAACCAGTAGACGCAACTGCGCAAGCGGATGCTGCTCCAGCTGCAACTGCAACGCCTAATCCTGCTGCAGCGACAAACGCACCTGCTGCTGTGAATGCAACTGCAACACCTGCTGCAGAAGCAAATGCTGCAACGACACAAGCTACAACATCGCAAGTAGACGCGAATGTAGCTGAGAATAATAAAACTGCTACACCAGAAAAAGTATCGTAATAAAAATATACTTGATTAAGAACAGCTATTTAGAAATTACATCATCAAGCCGATTCATTTTTATAGAACATAAAAGCGGCAAAAGATTGCCGCTTTTATGTTCTTATTTAAAGAAACATCATCACTGATCATCTGAGAAATAAAATTTTTTCAACGTGATCTCGCGCCAATACTGAAGTTTGCAGCAACTTCAGCGTCAATGAGTCACTCCCCTGCAGTTCACGCCTAAAGTCTTTCACGCACTTGCCGATACATGGTCTGAAGCAATTAATCAGCCGGGAGTGCAAAACCATGAACATGAGACAACGAGCCCTCGCCAGTTACGGCGACGTGAAAATCACCACTGGTGTGACTGGTGCAGATAATATTCAACTCATTCAGATGTTGTTTGATGGATTGATCGAGAGTTTATCTACTGCCAGAGGCCATATAGAAAATGGCGCCATTATTGATAAATCTAAAGCAATTGCTCGTGCTGGCCGTATCGTTGTTGGCTTGCAAGGCGCTCTGGATTTCGAAAAAGGTGGCGATATTGCTCGCAACCTAAATGAACTTTATAGCTATGTGACGCGTCGACTCTTTCACGTCAATGCACACAATGACTTAGCTGCATTAGCTGAAGTGCACGACATGATGGAAGAAATACGTAAAGCATGGCAAACCGTTCCTACCTTGGTTCCGCCTAGCAATCGTACTTTTTATCACAACTAATTCGTAAACTTGGTTGGGCTAGGTTAGCAATTCAATTTGCCAACCCAGCCCAAGCTAAAACGCACTTTCTCTTTTTCGCAAGACTAGGCATCTTTGCCCTGCTCTTGCGCATGCACACCATGAAATTAAATTGCATTAATAGCAATTTATTTTCTAGCCACAACTTAGCATAAGCATCTTGTTAAGCTAAAACCCTATCCCCATCTTTAGCGCGTTGACATGATGTTCGCTTTTCCTGCCAAATCGGCATGAAAAAAACATTACTTTAAGTTAATATTCCGTGTCTGCAATCCCGCTTTACAAGGCGTGATACTGGCAACTTTATCTAGTTTTAATCTTGTCAAAAAAATAAAACAAGATGGAATAACTGGCCTGACACAGTTTTTGCTTATAGACCTCTATCCATTAGGCAAACTCTGAAGACTCATTCCCATGACTGCATCGATACACTCGCCAGCTGCAAGCCCGATACATGCCAAAAAGCCCGTCAATACTGGGCTTAGCGCAGAGCCGGGAGAAAAACCGACCGAAACCGGAGGGGATTTTGCCTTGCTCTTTGCCAGCATGATGGCAGGTGCACAGGGGCAAAATCTTGCCGCTATGGAGGGTGCTGCTTCACCGGCGGCGAGCGAATTACAAGCACAACCCTTGGGATCCAAGCTCAATATCATTACGACAACAACACCCGTCATGAGCGATGAAAGCCTGTTGGCGTTTGCAAAATCACAAGGATTGGATGAAAAAGCACTGAGCCTGATTTTTCAAACGAAACCAACACAAATTGAAAGTGATCCGCTAACTAATCTGGAAGTCCCGACTGCGCCAGCGAATGTATCAACTGATGAATTAACGGCCATGGACGGGACTGATGCTGCAAACTCAAAATTAATGAATAGTGATGCTGCATTATTAAAAGCATCCTTGGCCAACGCTACTCCCGAAGCAAAACCAGCAGCTCAACCGAACACCTTGCAATTAGATGCAAATTCCAGCATGAGCTGGAGTGTAGAAAATCCTGAGCAGACCAAAACACTCATCAATGGCACCGCTCCAGTTGCGAATGAAGTGTTGAAACCTGTTCTCTTTGGTCTCAACGGTGTGCGTGATGGCGTTATCAAGCCAACAACACCAACACTACCGACTGTGGCCGAGCTACAAAATACCCATCCTGAAAAGCAAAGCTTGGCAGCCAGCCTAATATTTGCAGCACCCGAAGCAGCGCAATTCGCTAAGCGCTTGCAAGCTAAGATGGCTTTATTAAAAGCACCTGAAAACATGGTGGCGCATGCCAAACCTGCCACAATCATTAATACTTCGACAATTTTAGATCCCCAAGCTGTGAGCTTGCCTGATCCGATTCTCGATACCTTAGTGGTGGAAACTGAATTAACTGGGCAAGAATTACAGTCAGTTTTAAGCTATAAGCAAGAAACTGAGGGCGAGAATGCAGAGTTGTCGGCGCCTGCAGCGACCAATGTTAGCCAAACAGATGCGGAAGAACGCGTGCAACAATATGAAAAAATCAGCCAACGCGTAGCAGAAGCATTAGGTCAGCGCTTGGCTGCACAGATTGCTCGCGGTGACTGGAAAGTGGATTTAACGCTAAAACCGCATAATTTAGGCAATATCGGTATTGAACTGAAAATGCATAAAGGTGAGCTAGAAGCTTCTTTCACGGCTTCAAATTCTGCCACCCGAGACTTAATTGTGGATGGTCTACCTAAACTTAGACAAACATTGGGCGATCTAGGCATGGATATTGCTCACATGGATGTTAACAATAAGCAAGAACGCCAAAACGGCGGAAATTCGACACCTAGCCAGCAGCAACAGCAGGGAAATCGAGGATCTGCAAGCGGTGAGATTGCAAAAACAGTGACAACATCAACGCCAACTGTGGCTGCCAGCAAAACCGGTGGTGCAGACGGATTAGATGTTCTGGTCTGATTAAACGCTAGAGTTAATTTTAAGTAGGGGAATAACATGGCTGCTGCAGCTGCTCCAGAAGCACCCGTTGAAGGTGAAGGCGAAGAGAAAAAGAAGGGCCCACTCGTTAAGATCATTGTGATGGTCTTAGTGGTTCTTATCTTAATTGGCGGATCGGTCGCCGGTACCCTCTTTGCAACCGGCTTCTTTTCGAAAAAGAACAAGGCCGAGGCTGCCATTGATGCGCAACTCGATAAACTCGACGCGGCTGAAGGTCATGGCGCTGCTGCTGATGGTCATGATGCTCCTAAAGATGATGGTCACGGCGCACCTAAGGCAGACGCACATGGTGCGCCAGCTGATAGTCACGGCAAACCTGGTGCGGAACCACCGACCAAAGAATTGGTTGCTAATGATGCGGATAACCAGCGTTGGAAATTCAATTACTACACATTGGAAAAACCACTGCTCTCGAATTTAACTGGCTCACGTAAAGTCATGCAAGTTCAAGTAACCATCATGACCCATTATGATGACCGCGTGATCAAGAATATTAAAACGCATGAATTGCCTATTCGCGCTGCTATGCTAGACGTGATGCGTCTGAATACAGAAGCCGATATCAATCAGGCTGATTTCCGTAAAGCGTTAGCTGAAAATCTGCGCTTAACTATCAACTCGCTGCTGGAAAAATATGAAGGCTTTGGCGGTGTTGAAGAAGTCAGCTTTACTGAATTCGTCGTGCAATAAGCATATAACCCACCCTAACATTTAATCGAGCGCGGCCATGGCTGAACAAAGTAACCTGCTATCACCGGAAGAACTGGCGGCGCTTGCTGAAGGCATAGACGACGGTTCTATCGCTGTTGACACAGGTTTTAATCTCACCACACGTGTAAAAAAACACGATCTGGCAAGTGAAGACAGCACTCTTGGTGTTAATACTTCTGCTCTCGAAATGATTAACGAGCGCTTCGTGCGTTTGTTCCGTTTAGGTTTAATGGAAGTCTTACGTACTAGCCCACGTATCACACCTTCGCGTGCTCAAATCGTACGCTTTGGTGATTACCTCCGTGATCTACGTCCACCACTTTCAGTCAACACAATACGTATTAATCCCTTGCGTGGTTTTTCACTCGCAGTGATTGAACCAACGGTGGTGTTCTCTGCTCTGGATAATTTTTTTGGCGGTACAGGTGCCGGTATGCCTGGTGCACCACGTCGCCGTGCTGGTGATACAAAAAATGGTGAACCCTTACCTGCTAACTGGCTACCACCAGGCCGTATGTTTACGCCCACAGAATCACGTGTCATTAAAATTATTATCGATGTCTTCTTCCGCTCTTTAAAAGAAGCATGGGCACCATTACTGCAAATTGATTTAGAACATGTGGGTTCAGAAATTAATCCACAATTTGCACAAATCGCCGACGAAAACGATTTGGTTGTGATGTCACGTTTTGATACCGAAGGTAATGGCGGCGTAAAAGGATTTGTCGATTTAGTCTATCCCTACTCTGCATTAAAACCTTTACGTGATTTATTGCGTAACCGTGTACAAGCTGATGGCAGTGAAGAATCCGATCAAAAATGGCGTAAAGAATTAAGCGCTGCTGTTGGAGATGCTGAGTTAGAAATTCAAGTACTGCTCGGACAAATTACTGCAGACTATTCCAAAGTAAAATCCCTGAAGGAAGGCGACCTGCTATTCTTCAACAAACCAGAATTGGCTTCAGTTCTTGTCGGTGGCTTACCCTCTTTCGAAGGACAAGTCGGCATGGCTGGACCACAAGTGGCGCTACGTATTGATCATTCGATTAACCCCGAAACTATTTAAACAGACTCAGGACGCATCATGACTGACATGACCACAGAACAAGATAACGACATAGAAGATGCTGGCGAAGCCAAATTATCTAGTCACATTAATCCCGACGTGCTGCAAAACATCTCCGTATCAATTACGGTAGAAGTGGGTCGCACACAAATGAAAATTCGTGACCTACTGCGTTTGACACAAGGTAGCGTAGTGGAACTCGACCGCATCGCTGGCGAACCACTCGACCTGTTAGTCAACAACACCGTTGTCGCGCAAGGTGAAGTGGTTTTAGTTAATGATCGCTACGGCATCAGACTAACCCGCGTCGTACCCGCCAGCGAGCGTATGAGAACTGTTTAACTGAGATCATCATGACCAACTGGTTATCCTTTGCGTTTAGTTTTGCCATCGTCCTTGCTCTACTAGGCGCAGTGCTCTTTCTATTGAAGAAAATGCAAAGCGGTAACCTGCTCGGCATAGCGCAACGTCGCATACGCCTTTTAGAAACATTTTCAACTGGTCCGCGTCAAAAATTAATTTTAGTGCGTGTACGTGATCAAGAAATCTTAATTGGTCTGACCGCACAACAAATGACAACACTGGCAAGCTTCACTGTTCCTGAAGAACAGATGGACTTACCATTAACAGCAAATGAAGGTACACACGCTATTCCACCTTTAGCGAAACGTTTTGCTGACATGCTGAAATCTGCCAAACACGGTGGACAAGAAAAGAGCGGGAGCTAATCATGTTGCGCCGCCTCTTGATCGCCCTTCTGCTCATGGCACCACTGTTTGCATACGCTCAAGGCTTACCTATCATGAATGTCGTGACTGCCAAAGGCGGTACACAATCTTATAGCTTGTCTCTACAATTACTGGGCTTGATGACAGTATTGACGCTGTTGCCGTCGATGCTGTTAATGATGACTTCGTTTGTACGCATCATTATCGTCATGTCTATTTTGCGCCAAGCGCTCGGCACTGGCCAAACACCACCGAATCAAGTCTTAGTTGGCATATCACTCTTTCTTACTTTGTTTATCATGCAGCCGGTGTTTAGCGATGTGTACAACAACGCTATCCTACCCTTCATGAATCAAAATATGCCGTTTGAACAAGCCTTAGCTGCTGCCGAAGAACCGATACGCGGCTTCATGATGGCGCAAACACGTGAAGAAGATATCTCTATGTTTATGGAGATCGCACGTAGCAAAACAGAATTACAAGGGCCTGAATCCGTACCATTCACTACCTTGGTACCAGCATTCATGACCTCCGAACTAAAAAGCGCTTTCACTATTGGCTTTTTGATTTACATCCCATTTGTTGTTATCGATTTGATTGTATCTAGCGTGCTCATGTCTATGGGTATGATGATGCTCTCACCGATGATGATTTCTATGCCTTTTAAATTAATGCTGTTTGTCTTAGTTGACGGATGGAGCATGTTAATGGGCTCACTCGCATCTAGTTTCGCGATGCCCTAAACAAGAAAGAAAATCATGGAACCCGCAACCGTTATTGATCTTGGCCGCAATGCACTCTGGACAGTGATGTTAGTATCAGCTCCTTTGTTACTGGTCGCTCTCGCAGTCGGTTTATTCATAGGTGTGATTCAAGCAGCTACATCCATCAATGAAGCTACGCTATCTTTTATTCCTAAACTCGTCGCTATGGGTTTAGCTTTATCTTTATTCGGTGCTTGGCAATTAACTGTGATGGTTGACTACACCAAAGATATCTTCAAACGCATCCCAGTGATGTTCTCTTGATATCAGAAGCGATGAGACGATCCCCATGAATTTGCTGGCAACGGACATCGTCGAGCGCTTCTATACTTTTCTCTGGCCTATGATGCGCATAGGTGCCATGTTAATGGCAGCACCACTGTTTTCATTAGATGCCGTTACTGTTCGTATACGCGTGGCGATTGCCATGGTGCTCACCTTCTTCATCTACCCTCTTGTTACCTGGCCTATCATTGATCCCGTCTCGGCTGAAGGTTTACTTGAAATTGTGAATCAATTATTCATCGGCGCTCTAATGGGTCTGATGTTACAAGTCGCCGTTGGTGCTATCGTCGTTGCAGGTCAATCGATTGCAGGTTCCATGGGTCTCTCCATGGCAAGCATGATGGATCCTAACGTAGGTAACGTAGCAACTATCGCTCAATTTTTAATGATTTTATCCACCATGGTCTTTTTAGGTTTTGGTGGACATGTGATTTTGATTTCCATCATTTTGGATAGCTTTCATACACTACCCATAGGTAAGTCTCTGCTAGGACAAGACTCATTTGGTAAAGTCATAGCGTGGAGTTCTATGCTTTTTCTAGGTGGCTTGTTGATTGCTCTTCCTGTAATGGTTTCACTACTCTTCATCAACATAGGCTTGGGTGTCGTAACACGAGCAGCACCGAGTTTAAATATTTTTTCAGTCGGTTTTCCTGCAACCATCGTGGCTGGATTTTTAATTCTGATTTTTTCTTTGGAAAGTATCATCGGTCGTATGCAGTGGGTCTGGATGCAGGCCTTTTCGCATGTACGTGATTTGCTGGGAGTGGTGAACTAATATGTCAGAGAGTTCGTCAGAAGATCGCACAGAAGAACCCACCTCGCGGCGTCTCTCAGACGCCCGCAAGGAAGGACAAATCGCTCGCTCTATGGAATTGCCCGCTGCGGCAGTCACCATTTCTGCGGTCGGATTAATTTTCTTCATGGGAGGCTATCTCGTGAATAAATTAGCTGAGCGCTTTGCTGCAGGATTTCATTTTGACCGTAAGTTAGTTTTTTCATCGAACTTGCTGCCTGCATTATTCGCTGATGAATTACTACAATCGTTTATATTAATCATTCCAATTTTTATTCTCACTGTTGTCGTAGCGATTGCCAGCACAGGATTAACAGGTGGATATAATTTTTCTATGCAGGCAGTCATGCCTAAGGCATCAAAATTAAATCCTTTAAGTGGCATGCAACGTATCTTCGGCCCTAAGGCATGGATAGAGTTAGGCAAAGCCATATTGAAATTTGTGCTCGTAACTGGTGTCGTTATTGCGATCTTAAATAACAATATTGACACGCTCAATCTCATCGGCCGCATGCCTATAGAACCTGCGCTGCAAGCCTCTGGAGAACTACTAGCAAAATCCGCTCTGTTAATCACCCTATCTCTAGTGATTATTGCGATGATTGATGTACCTTATCAGCGCTGGCAATTCATGAAGCAAATGCGCATGACTAAACAAGAAGTCAAAGATGAAATGCGTCAATCTGAAGGTAATCCTGAAATTAAAGGTCAGATCCGACGTAAACAGCGTGAGATGTCGAATGCGCGCATGATAGACAGCGTAAAAAATGCCGACGTCGTCATCACTAACCCAGAACACTTTGCGGTTGCACTATCATATGATCCTAATGGTGATAGTGCGCCTATACTATTGGCAAAAGGAACAGATGAAGTTGCGGCACGCATTCGAGAAGAAGCACAAAAGCATGGTATTGAAATCTTCCAAGCTGCTCCTCTGGCTCGTGCACTCTACTTCACCACAGAAATCGAACATCCTGTGCCAGAAGACTTATATTATGCGGTTGCACAAGTTATAGCTTATGTATTCAATCTGGCAAGCATTACCCCAGGAGCGCCGCCAGTGCAGAAACCCGATCCTAAAGTACCAGAGGCCCTGCAGTTTGACTCCATGGGCAGATTGCAAACCCAAGAGGCTGTCGTCTAATGAAAATGGAACAGAATCTTTCTGATCAACTGATTGCTAGCGAAGGTATATTCCTACGCATGGCTGATCGCACGCGTTTTGACTATGTCATGCGTGCCATTCAAGAGCATTCACAATCTGTCGCGATCTCTAGCGATAGTGATGATGTGTTGGATCACTACGGTCGTATCGTCATTAATCAGTTAAGACAACTACCTGATTTACAAATCGAAGTATTTTTACCTGCCAATACAGAAGCACTACTTGAGCGTTTCAACCAAATCCTGTCTGGCTTATCACTCACTGATGCACGGAATGCTGAATCCTCTCCTGCTCCTAGACGTGTATTGATAGCGCATGATGCAAAAGCAATTAATGCGCGTGAATTACAGCTGCTCGCTAGACTGATACAAGATTTCCCAGGCGCGAATACCTCACTCGTACTTTTACTTGATAAAAGTGGAAGTAGACAACACGAACGTTCACTAGAAAATTTTGGACAGCGACTTTTACGCTGGCCTTTAGAAAAACCAACGCGCGAAGAAGGTGATGTATTACTCGCGCAAGCACGCATGCGTGGTCTGGAAGTCGAAGTTAAAAAATTATTAGCTGCAACCGGCTTTTTAGTACCAGAAAAAACACTGGATGCACTCGTTGCGCCACCCGTAGAAAAAATGGATGAAGCACCCCTGTTCACCAAACCTAGTTCGAATAAACGTAAGACAAATGGAAAAGATAGTTCAGGTAGAACTGAGCCTGTGCTCAATGACATAAAACCTAGCAACACAAAATCTGCCAACAAATCTGCAGCTAAGCCAGCTCAGAGTGAGAGCAGCACGCAGGTTGTGAGCGGCCCTTCCTTCTTACGCCGCACACTCAACATGACCGTGCGTTGGATAGCTGCGATTGTTTTACTCATGGCAGTCTCAGTCGGTGTCATAGCTCTACTGTTTCCTCAAAAACTATTACCCAGATTGGCAGACTCTCCCATCTTGAAAGAAAATTTGCCACCTTGGATGATGGAAATGTTGAGCGATTACCTGCCCAAGCCTGCTCTTCCGGCTGCAGTTCCCGCTTCCATTCCTGAGCCTGCACCCGTACCTTTACCTGCAGCAGCACCTGCTCCAGTGACTGCGCCGGTCAATAATGTGGAAGAAAAAAAACCAGAGACTACAGTTCCGGCAACTTCTTCCGATTCATCCAATAAGACAGACATGGTGGCCGTGAATCCGCCGGTTAAAACCGAGTCCAAAGAGGTGAATAAGCCGCAAAAGAGCGCATCTTCTTCTGAGGCCATTGCACCGATGATGCCTGTCCCAAAAATTGAATCTGTTTTGAGTGAAAAACCTATCAAAACAGAAACACCTGTTAAAACAGGCAAACAAACGTCGGATAGACAGACAGCCGATGCAGTTCTGACCGCAAACTCCGAACGGGGTGTGACTCAGATGGTGCAGCGTGCTAAAGCAGGCAGTTATTTTGTTCAACATGTGTCGCTACTTTCTATGGCCGAAGCCCAAGAATGGAGAGCACAACATGTTGCGCTATCAGGCAGTGTGATTGCTGCGGTAAATACGCAGAAACAAGGTATTAAGTTTGTCGTATTGTCAGGTCCGTTCGCGGACCGCAAGGAAGCAGAACAGTTTGCCAATAGTCCTGGAGTACCGAAAGATAATTGGTTAAGACCTTTAGCCTCCCTGCGTCAGGCGCTACAAGATTTGCGCCCATAATGACGATACTGAGATGAACTGAGGCACCGTTATGTCAAAAGAAGAATCACAAGTTTTTCGCTCCGGCTCGCATGAAGAAGCCGGTGCAAACGAAGGCCATAGTAAAAAGAAAAAGCGTAAGCAAGAAGGGCCAACAGATCTGCGCCATTTACATGATGCAGATGGTGATCCGAGTGACCGTCGCGAAATGCATGATGCGGAGGGCATGATTGATGCTCGCCACATGCAGGATGGCGAGGGTGCCATTGATGGCCGTCACATGCGTGATGCTGAAGGTCCGAGTGACGGACGCAATATGCATGATGCAGAAGGCCTGATCGATGGAAAAGTCATTGTTGGTACAGATAGTGTTGAAGAATTACTAGCTTGGGCTGGCGTTCAAGGTCCTGTTAATCCACGCGATATGCAGGATGCACAGGGACCCTCGAACAATCGCAATATGCATGACGCGAATGGCCCTATTGTCGGTCGCGGCGCACAGGATGGCGAAGGTCCTTCAGACCAACGATCTTTACAAGATCATTACGTCACCATCGACAATAAGCCAGTAGAACGTAGAACGGTAGAACTAGGAAAACGCATTGACCCCAGCATGGCAGACCCTACACAGGCTGCTGCGCAAGTAAAAAAAGAACCTTTATTTACGATGGCTGATGCCACACCATGGGCATTGTCATTAGGACTAGAAGCACGTTTAAAGGACGTTGGTAGTAAAACTTCTGATATCCATAATCAGATCGATAGACTCGAATCTGTTGCACTTAATCTTGGAAAACGGATCAAGTTATGAATGATGCGGTAAAAAACGAATCTCAGCCTGCAGGCTTTACAGCTGCCCCGCCACCACCGCAAGTAGATGGTGCGAATGCGGTCGACATCTCTGCAACGCCTGCTGCTGCGACCCCTCATGCATTAGGCGAAGGGCCTAACATCGCTGTGCCTCAAGATACTGCTGTTAAAGCATTACAAGCAGTGCACGTCTTAGTTGAAAACAATCGCGCAGCATCGCAACAGCTTGAATCACTGATGGCTATCGTGCTAGATGCTGCTGAAGTAGCGAATCGCTCTGCTTCCACTGTCGCAGCTACAGGCAATCAATTATTTAAAGCAGCAGACACCCTCGCTAAAAATAATCGTAGCTCCAATATACAAGCTAAATTAGTGTTAGCTCTTACTGGCACAGTATTAGTTGGTGCAGCCGTTGCATTTAGTTTTATGACTATGCAGCTCAATGAAAAAGTAGAACAAGTTGATGCGATGTTACTCGCGGTAGGTAAACGTGCAGTGGATCTCAAAGCACGTCTTGAAGCGATGGATGATATCAACGCTACGTTAGCAGAGTTGAGTCTCAAACAAGATAATACGCAATCTGTACAGATGTCGATAGAAGACAAACTAGCTAGAGTAGCGGATCAAACGCGTTATCCTGAATCGACAAAAAATAACAAACCTGCACCGGTACCAGCCACACCTGTAACTGCCGCACCTGCTTCAGCACAACCTGCAGCGAAGAAAACTGACGGTAAAGCGGATGCTAAAACTGAGTCAAAAGGTGATGCTAAAACTGATGTCAAGGCTAGTCCTAAAGCTGAAGCAAAACCAGCAAACAAAGCAGAATCAAAAGCCAATACAAACAGTAAAGCTGAGTTAGACAAGAAAGCAGCAGAGAATACTAAGCCCGCTGTGAATGACCAGTTGAATCAACAACTCTCTGGACTTGATGCACTTTTACAGCAGCAATCTAAAGCCGTTCAAGAGTTATCACAGCAATTGAGTAGCGTTAAAGGCGCTGTATCAAATGTTGATAGTTTAAAAAAAGATGTAGAAAATCTCGCTGCATTACAAAAACAACGTAATCAAGAAGCAGCACAAGCAGCGATTGCTGCGGCTGATGCACGTAGAGATCGCGAATTAAAAGAACGTGAATTAAAAGAGCGCGAACAAAAAGACCGTGAGCTTTTAAAAGCACGTGATGCATTACGTGAACGTGAACTATTACGCGAGCGTGAAGCGATGCGCGATAGAGAAATACAGCGTGAACGTGAAGCAGCACAAGCACGCGCTGCAGCTACTCCTGTTGAACCAGCGCCTGTCGCCAAAGAAAAACCTAAGAGCGCAACGTTTGTGAAGTATTCGCGTGAACAAGCGAATACCAAAAGTGACAGTCAGGACAATCTACCTTCTTACACTAAGCCTAGCGAAACTAAACAACAATAATTGAAATTGAAGTTGACGCTACGCAGTTAGCGTTATGTAGATTGCAAGTAATAGTTTGCAATACTAGATTCAAATCACTAAATTTATACTGCTAATTAGCAGTGATCAAAAATTAAGTGAATGTTTGATTTATTCGCTAGGACTTACGGTCCGTAAGCATCTATCAAAACTTCGATACGGCGGTTTTTCGCTCTACCCTCGCGCGTATCATTCGGTGCCAGTGGCTTAATATCTGCCATACCCCGGACCACCATACGCTCACGTGGCACACCACCACGCTCAATCAGAAAATCTGCCACTGACGCAGCACGCGCACCAGACAAATCCCAATTAGAACGATAACGATCATTGCCTGAAACAGGAATGCTATCGGTGTGACCTTCTATCGTAATACGTCCACCACCTTTGGCTATGGTATTTCCAATTTTAGTTAACAAAGGAAAGTAATCAGGCGACAAAACAGCACTGCCTGAATAAAAACTTCCCTGTACTAACATACGTACCACTACTCGCTCACCATCACGTTCAACTTGCGCATCGCCATTTGCTATTTCTTTTGATAGCGCTGATTTCAATTGATCTAAACGCTGAACTGCGTCATTAATCCTCGCTGCTGAATCTGTACCTTCACGCACCTCAACTGTTGATTCAACCTGAGATTGTATTTCTGCGATTTTTGCATAGAGATCTAACATCTCTTGCGAGAGTACGCCGTTACTTCCATGCTTAGGCAGATCAATAATTAAGTTTCCATTATCTACACGCACATCGAGTTTTTGACCAACCAAATCCGTCGATAACACTTTTTGCAATGTGCCGAGATCTTTAGCCAATTGTTCAGGCAGTGGTACTGCAGCTGTTGCCGGTCCAGCAGCAAGCTGTGTTTCAGCAGGTGGTGCTTCTACGATAGGTAAAGATTCTTGATGACCTAGAGACTCTTGTAATGAACCACTCACATCTTTAAATCGTGTGGCGTTCATATCAGAAAAACTTAGCAACAACACAAAGAACGCTAATAAAAGCGTAATCATGTCAGCAAAGGTAACAATCCAAGGCGGAGAACCACGACGATGTACGACATCGTCTTCGGCAATTTGCATACTCAAATCACCAAACAGCGAAGCAGGTGCATGATCCTGCATGTCGATTTTTTTATGGTTCTCTACCATATCATCAACGCACTGGTGGGGGGCTTGATGGAGGTGATTGATCTGGTTTCATTTCCATCGCTTCCAAGGTAGGTTCAAGCAAATCCTCAGAAGTCAATTTTGAAGTCACAGGGGGTGGTGCCGGTGTAGCTGGATCAACTAACGGTACTTCTTCAGCCACTGTAAAGCCACCAAGTAGTAAGTCAGGTAAACGACGTGGGTCGCCGCCTTTATGCAAAAACAACATCCCTGCTACAACTAATTCATAGTTGTAACGCACTTTTTTTCCATGACCAACGATACGCTGCACCATAGGACTAAAAATCACATTCGCTAAGATGGCTCCATATAATGTGGTCAACAAAGCGACTGCCATACCTGGTCCAATGGAACGCGGATCACTCATATTACCCATCATGAGCACCAATCCTAACAAGGTACCTATCATGCCCATGCCAGGTGCTAAATCTTGTGCAAAACTAAAAAAATCACGCGCTTGATCAAAGCGAATTTTTTCTTCCATCACTTCGCGAGTCAGAGCATCTTTCAAGACCGAATATTCCAAACCATCCACCCACATGCGTACTGCTTTTTGTATAAAGGTGTTGTTGTATTCACGATCTTCTAATACCACCATCCATCTATCGTTGTAGCGCGCAACACGCCCTACTTCTACTAACTCATCGATTAAATCTTCTACTTTGTCTGAATGTCCTGCTAATGAGCGTTTCGTGATCGCCATCACATTACGAAACTCTTCCATAGTGGTTTTAGCCAACACACAAAAGAATGTGCCGCCAAACACAATCAAGACAGCAGGTAAATCAATAAACTGCGCAAATTTTCCACCGGTTGCAATTGCAATCAGTAACAAGGCACCAATGACACCAATTAAGCTAGCGATATTCATAAAATCAGTTGGGGATGAAATTCATCGCTCAAGCGGAACGAAGACGATATTTATCAATTTTTTCTATTAGCGTTGTACGCTGCAAATTCAACATACGCGCAGTTTTTGAGACATTGCCATCCGCACGTTCTAATGCTTGTTCTATGAAACCGCGCTCAATTTCTGCCATACGTTCTTTGAGAGAGATGCCTTCTGGCGGCAACGCTTCCATACCTTGTGCCAGCATGATGATTTCTTCTACATGATTATCTTCATCTTGCTGCATTGGTGTATCTGCTAAAGCGACTGTAACGGCTTCTTCTTCGGCCGGGAACATTTGCAAAATATCGGCTTCTGGTTCTGCATCGCGTCGTTCTTCTTGCAATACTTTTAAACCTTTAGGAAGCATTGGGGCTGGTACGGCAGTGAGTGCTAAACGTTGTCCTGCAAAGAGAGCAGAAAAACGATGCACTAAATTCGATAGTTCACGCACATTACCCGGCCAGTCATACGCTTTTAACGCCTCCAGAAAATCTGAAGTAAAAGTAACAGGCTTACCTTTTCCCGCAAAACGTTCTGCATAAAACTTAGCGAGTAAAGGTACGTCATCACGACGTTCACGCAATGGTGGTGTGATCAGTGGCAAAACATTCAAACGGTAATACAAGTCTTCTCTAAACCGTCCTGCTGCAATTTCTACTTCTAAATCACGGTGCGTTGCAGCCACTACACGGACATCCACCGTCACAGGACGAGTAGAACCAACTGGATCGACTACGCGCTCTTGCAACACACGTAAAAGTTTGACTTGCATATCTAAAGAGAGATCACCAATCTCATCTAAAAATAATGTACCGCCATGCGCTAATTCAAAACGCCCTACTCGGTCTGCCAGTGCGCCAGTAAACGCGCCTTTGCGATGACCAAATAACTCACTTTCCATCAAGTCTTTCGGAATCGCTGCACAATTCAACGGGACAAAATTCGCATCTGCACGACGTGACTGATAATGTAAAGCTTGAGCAACCAACTCTTTACCTGTGCCGGATTCACCATTAATGAGAACTGTGGCATCCGAATCAGCTATTTTGCTGATCAATTCACGGATCGCACTCATGGGTTGGCTATTGCCGATAATTGGACTGGTCTGTCGCATAGGCTGAGTTGTTGGGTACTACCAGAGCGCTAATAAAATCCGTTATAGAAAAAGCAACGGGAAGGGGTTGTTTAATGTTTCCAGATTGAAACATAATGGTCTCTAGCTGTCAACGCAACAAAGGCACTTTTAGCCCTGCATTTCCCTCTGGTGTTAGGTATTTTCAGAATGTGATTTTTTGTCATGCAATGCCCCTTTTAGATTACAAAATTCACATGGCTCGTCTGAGGCTAAAATAAGTCCTGAAAGCAACAAACCCTCGGTCTGCAAGTTAATGAAGGACTCAGCCATGCACTTTTTACTACCGCTTGCTTTTGCAGTCTCCCCCACACTCGGGCTAGAGATAGGATGGCCTTGGTTAACGCTATTACTCAGCGTTTTCTTGCTGCCCTTATTGGAATGGATAGCGCAAAAAAATCCATCCAGTGTGCGATCTACTTCTCAATGGGGAAGCTGGTTTCCACGCGCGGTCATGCTAGGCGTGATAGTTCAATGCCTTGGACTAGTCTTCATCGCTCAAGAGCAAAGTTGGCTTAACTTACTGTGGCTTGCTGGATCGACTGGTTATGTAGCTGGAGCAATTGGTATCGTACTAGCGCATGAACTAGCGCATCGACGAGCTTTTATCGATAAAGCTCTTGCACGCGTCTTACTACTGAGTGTGGCTTATGGTCACTATGCAATTGAACATAATCGTGGCCATCACCGCGCAGCAGCCACCTACCCTGATCCCGCTACAGCAAGACGTGAAGAAAGCTTATGGCGATTTTTGCCGCGTTATTACAGTGGCGTTTTTACGGAATCACTGAAGTTATCTCAAGCTATGCCAGGCAAGATCAATGAAACATGGGCACTGATGGCAGTCACCACGTGTTTATTCATCGCTGCCACACTCATAGCGGGATGGAAGGGATGCCTGTTTTTTATTGTACAAGCAGCTGTAGCACAACTCTTGGTCGGTGCAGTTGATTATGCTGAGCATTGGGGCTTAGTGCGACAAACTGAAAACGGCAAACCAGAACGCATGGGACCGCAACATATTTGGGACTGCAATAACGCTATCGCAGATGCCATCTTATTTAACTTACCGCGCCATGCTAATCATCATCTGCAACCTTCACGCAATTGTGATGAATTAATGCATACGCCTGCTTCTCCACAAATGCCTACAGGTTATGCAGGTATGGTGTTATTAACTTTCATTCCTCCTTTATATAAAAAAATCATGACGCCGCGACTACCTGCTAATTCAATCAGCATGAGAGATCAGCATGGATCCTAAACAACTCAAAGCACTGCAATGGAAAGTATTTGAAAATGTAGCGGCTGCTTCCTTAGTGCCTCTCATGCGCATTGGTGATGAACTCAAATTATTTACTACCTTAACGGCGTGCGGACCAGCAGACAGTGCAACCTTTGCACAAGCTGCCGGCATTCATGCGCGCTACGCATTAGAGTGGCTCTCTGCAATGGCAGCAGCAGGCTATATTTCTTATGACGCAGAAAAAAATCAGTTTTATATGACAGAAGAACAAACCGCGGTCTTTGCGGATGAAAATAGTCATGCCTTAATGATAGGTGCTTACGATAGCTTAGCAGCAGGTGTATTAGATGAACCAAAAATTCGCGCTGCATTTAAAACAGGGGAAGGCGTAGCATGGGGTGAGCATCACAATTGCTATTTCCGTGGCACGGCACGTTTTTTCAAACCTACTTACAAAGGCAATCTCATTCAACGATGGCTGCCTAAAATTCCACAACTTGTTGCCATCTTAGAGAGTGGTGGCAGCTTTGCTGACATTGGTTGTGGTCATGGCATCTCCACCATGTTGATCGCTGAGAATTATCCAAAAGCGCAAGTCTTTGGTTTTGATTTTCATGGACCTTCAATCGAAGAAGCAAGCAAACTCGCGAAAGAAGCAGGCTTAGGAGAACGCATTACTTACAGCACAAAGAATGCGAAAGAATATCAAGGACCGTTTGATAGCATTGCCTTCTTTGATTGCTTACATGATATGGGGGATCCAGTAGGTGCTGCTGCCCATGCTTATACTCAGCTGAAAGACGATGGCATACTAGTCTTAATTGAACCCTTTGCTAATGAAAATCTGAAAGACAATCTCACAGTGGTGGGACAAATGTTTTATTGTGCATCGACCACAGGCTGTGTACCAGCTTCACTCGCACAAGAAGTAGGATTAGCATTAGGTGCGCAAGCGGGACCAGCACGATTAACCCATGTCTTACAAGAAGCTGGTTTTAAGAGCGTAGAGATCGTCACAACCACAGCCACCAACATGGTACTGTGTGCAAAAAAATAATTAAACACTAGGCTAAACGTATGAGCACCATCGCCCAACTGCGTCACATCTTAAAACATAGTCATACAATTGCTATCGTAGGACTGTCTGCTGATTGGTGGCGCCCTTCATATTTCGCTGCGAAATACATGCAAGAACATGGCTATCGCATTATTCCGGTTAATCCTAAATACACCGAAGTCTTAGGTGAAAAATGTTATCCCAATCTTGAATCCATTCCTGAAGCAGTCGATATTGTGGATGTGTTTCGTAAAAGTGAAGATTGCGCACCCATTGCAAAACAAGCTGTTGCAATCGGCGCAAAAACTTTGTGGTTACAACTAGGCGTAGAAAATGTGGAAGCGCAGCAGATTGCTGAATCAGCAGGACTCGCTGTTGTCGTGAATCGTTGTGTGAAAATTGAATACGCACGTTTATTTGGTGGCTTAAGCTGGTTCGGTGTTAACACTGGCGTTATTTCATCACGTCGCCCTCTCTAATTAGTCAAATCATGTCTAAAGATCATATTTATAATTTCGATACCCTATGTCTGCATGCAGGACAAATTCCTGATGCAGCAACAGGCTCACGTGCAGTGCCTATCTATCAAACCACTTCTTATGTGTTTGATAGTGCTGAGCATGCTGCTAGTTTGTTTAATCTTCAAACCTTCGGCAATGTGTATTCGCGTTTATCGAATCCCACTGTCGCTGTCTTAGAAGAGCGTATCGCTGCATTAGAAAATGGTCGCGCTGCCGTTGCTACCTCTAGCGGTATGGCAGCACAAATGATCGCAATGCTAAATATTTGTGAAGCTGGTGATGAAATCGTCGCAGCCAGAACACTGTACGGTGGTACGCATACACAGCTAGATGTGAATTTTCGTAAGCTAGGCATCAACACCATTTTCGTTGATCCTGATGAACCAGAAAATTTTGCACGTGCCATCACACCGAAAACAAAATTGCTCTACGCAGAAACCTTGGG